>NZ_JACJFH010000007.1:36167-80248 GCF_014164495.1 Pseudoalteromonas sp. SG41-5
AGATAAAACATTAACCTTTAGTATTTGGTACAATTTGAACTTCCACGCGGCGGTTTTGCGCGCGGCCGTTGGCGCTGTCATTGCTGGCAATTGGGCGAGTTTCGCCGTAACCACGTGTACTAATGCGCCCAGCTAGAATTTGCTGATTCACTAAGTAACCTTTCACACTCTGCGCACGCTGTTGCGATAACGTCATGTTGTAGCTATCTTTACCTGTGCTATCGGTATGGCCTTCAATACTTAAATAAGTTTTTTCGTACTTATTCATCACTTTAGCAATAGCATCAAGGGTGTTATGAAAGCCAGATGAAATATACGATTGATCGGTGGCAAAAGTTATATTAGCTGGCATCACTAAACGTAAGTTATCGCCTTCACGCACAACTTCAACACCGGAGCCGGCTAACTCATCACGAAAAGCCGCTTCTTGTTTATCCATATAGTCACCAACCGCAGCGCCGGCTAGCGCGCCAATAGCGGCACCAATGAAGATACGTTTATCATCATGATCTCCGGTTGCCTTACCAAGTACTGCGCCTGTAGCTGCACCAATACCAGCTCCCATTCCTGTGTTGGTGGTCTCACAACCCGTTAATAATAATCCAACAATAGTCGCTGTTAGTAATGGTTTGGTTAAAGTCATGGTATTTCCTTGGTTATTAATTCTTTCATTAACAGCTAGTATGCAAACATTGTAATGAACGAAATATGAAGAAGATGTTAAAAGCTCAGCGCTTGCTCGTTAAGAGGAGGAAGTTCATAGGGAGCAATTAATGTATTTAGCTGACCAGTGGCAGCCATTGTTTTCATTAGCGCATCAACCTGCTGCGCTAATGGGGTTACTGAAAACTGTTTACTTAAAGCGAGATAACCATAGATTGTATCATTAAAACGATACTGCATTTTAACCAGTTTATTGGCTGGCTGATTCAGCACACTCATAGCATGATCCGCGGTATCTTCAACGGCAATAACTAAATCTGCACGCCCTTTCAATAATAGGTTAATAGCTGTGCTTTCTGTTAAAACAGCTATTTTAGTCAGTTCATCGTCTTCATCAAAACGTTTAAAATGTACGGCACCTCGCATAATCGCAATTTTTTTACCATATAAATCGTCATAGTTGTTGATTTGTAATTGGCTATCTTCGCGTGCATAAAATACAAATGACGAGGTTAAAACCATATAAGGTGGGGTTACAAATTGCATTACTTGCTGACGCATAGGTGTGAGGATCAAACCTCCCATCGCATTAACTTCGCCTTGCTCTAACATTCTTACACAGCGTGAAAATGGGCAACCAACCAGCTCTAACTTAAAAGGAAGTTGCTTTTTCATCTCCCGAAAAATATCAACAATCGCGCCTGATACTTCACCATTTTGATTAATTTGGCTATACGGTGGTGCATGATCCACGGCTAACGATATTTTTTGCACAGCCGCATTAGGTTCATTTGCAGCATAGGCATAGTTTATAAAGGCAAAAATTATAAAAATATAAACAATAAATCGCATAACTACTTAACTTTAACAAAGCCTTTTTTACATTGTAGACAGGTACAAAGATTAAAAACCATAAAATTGTCACGAAATTTTGTCATACTAAGCTGTTACGGCAATAAGAAACGAGAGAATTCATGTTACTAGCTATTTTTAAGCAGTTTTTTTTACTTGGTTGCATGAGCTTTGGCGGGCCAGCTGCACATTTAGGTTATTTTAAACGTCATTTTGTTGATAACTTGCAATGGCTCAATGCTCAACGTTATGCACAACTAATCAGTCTTAGTCAGGCTCTGCCTGGACCTGGGTCTAGCCAAGTGGGTTTTGCCATTGGTGTGGAGCGAGCAGGCGTATTAGGCGGTATTGCTGCTTTTGTTGGCTTTACCTTACCTTCCTTTTTGATCATGGCTTTATTAGCGATTAGCGCCCACCAATTTGATGCTATTTACTTTGCAATAGTTGCCGGTTTAAAACTATTTGCCGTAGTAATTGTGGCCGATGCTACGCTGAGTATGGCAAAAAGCTTTTGTACTAGCTGGGTACTCAAAGCGCTTGCTATGTTAAGTACCTTAGTGCTGATCTTATTACCGAGCCTGAGCAGTCAAATATTGGTTCTATTAGCAGCCGCTGCTATTGGCGCAATATGGCCATTGCTTAATCTAGCTCAAAGTAATCAAACAGCAACTAAGCAGCGCACAGTTAACTGGCCTGCATTCATTCTATTTGCACTATTATTGCTAGTGAGCTTTGTCCCACTAGGTTCTCAATTTGCAGATTTTGCACCCTTTTATCAAGCTGGGGCTATGGTTTTTGGCGGCGGTCATGTGGTATTGCCGATACTTCAAGCTGGCTTACCAAGTTTAAACACTGAGCAATTTTTATCAGCTTACGCCAGCGCACAAGCGGTGCCTGGGCCAATGTTCACCATTGCTAGTTATTTAGGCGCAGAGCTTAATAGCGAGCAGCCGCTTGTTGGTGCGGTGATTGCAACCTTACTGATTTTTACTCCTGGTTTTTTATTAATGTTAGCATTTCAAAAAAGCTGGCTGCAATTATCCGAACGCCCCCGCTTTGCCAGCTGTATTGCCGCGCTTAATGCCGCTGTGGTGGGTTTTTTAGCGGCTGCATTGTATTCACCAATTTGGACATCCGCAGTTCACAACATTTGGCATATTGTGATTGTTGTTGCAGCTTTTGCATGGCTAAGGTTAGCAAAGCCACCTATTTGGTGGCTATTAATCGTATTTGTTAGCCTTGGCCTACTTCAGTATTATTTGCCACTTTAATGGTAGGTTTAATAGCGGTTGGGGTGATTGCTGCAGGACTAAATTGCCCCGAGACACTTTGATAAGCGCGTAGGTCAAAAATAGGTAATACCGCAAGTAGATGATCCATGATCTCTGCTTGCAGATGCTCGTACGATATCCAGCGCTTATCTTCACTAAAACAATAAAACTCTATCGGTAAGCCATGATTTAACGGTTGTAACTCCCGCACCATTAATGTCAGTGACGTGTTTATTTTACTGTGCTGCTTTAAATATCCTTCAGCATAACGACGAAATAACCCTAAATTTGATACCGGATCAGGTAAGGTATTCATCTTAATATATTCTTTTAACGCGATAGTTTGAGAAATCGTTTTAGTCAGCTCGTCATCAGCTAAACGAATGCTATTCATATCTATATTGAGTGAGCGCTTGATCCGACGACCTCCAGATTCTTGCATACCACGCCAGTTTTTAAATGAGCCGGCCACCAGCATATAAGTGGGGATAGTGGTGATAGTGTTATCCCAGTTTCGTACTTTTACGGTATTTAACCCAAGGTCAATTACTTCGCCGTCAGCACCATAGTTATCTACTTGGATCCAATCACCATAGGTTACTAAACGATTTGCTGCAATTTGAATGCTGGCTACAAAGCCTAATATAGTGTCTTTGAATACTAACAAGGTCACCGCTGCAATTGCCCCGAAGCCTGAAAGAATATAGGTTGGCGATTTTTCCAGTACGATACTGACAATCAAAATCACACAAATCATAAAGGTAATAAGTTTTACTACTTGGATCAGCCCTTGAATCGGCACTTCGCGAGCAAACTCTAGTTGGTTATAAATGCCACCTGCAATACTTACTATGCTGCTGATGATAAAGCCAACATGAATAATTAATAAAGTTTGACCAATCGTCTTCAGCACTTCAGCAGCAAATTCAGTAACTGGATAAACACTATCAAATGTTGCTAAGAATAATACACAGCACAACATCCCGGCAAAACGACGGTTAAGTTTTGTCAGCATAGGCGCCAACAGCCCAATTCGCTCAGGAGAAAGTTTAGTCACCACCTTTTGAATACCTGGTAGCATTAAACGGCGGGTAAATAAATACACCACTAACAGCGAGAACACACCAATTGCAGTGGCTGTAAGAGAACTGAATAATACTGTGTCAGGCATACCCTGAAACCAAGGCTGCACAAATTGCTGTAAATGAGTTGGAGTCGTCATGATAATTCTAATTCCTTGCTGCGGGAGGCTCAATAACAGTCATTTTAGCTATATTGATTGTTGCTTAACACTGTAACAAACCCAAAACCAATACAAGCTTAACAGTACTGATTTGGGCCGTTACCTATTAGCATTTGCGACTATGACTTAAGTTTTTGCTCAAACTCGCTAAGCTGTTGTTCTTTCTCTTGCCATAAGCGATTTAATTCTGATTGAAAACGTACTCTAAATTCAGAATCTCCCGTGTAATCACCTATCAACTCTTGGCTTACCGGCATCACTTCTACATGAATATTAATTTGTTTTACTCGTCCACTGGCAAAATCCATAAAGGTAGGAATGCCCTCAGGATACTGAATAGTGACATTTACCACTTTAGAGATTTGCTCACCCATAGCTTGCATCACAAACGCCACCCCACCCGCTTTAGGTTTGAGTAAATGAGGAAACGGGCTATTTTGACGCGAATGTTTTTGCGCTGTAAAGCGAGTACCTTCAACGAAGTTAACCACACTCACCGGCATTTCTTTGAACTTTTCACAGGCTTTACGGGTTGTTTCTAAATCTTTACCACGTAATTTAGGATTCTTTTTTAATTGGCTTTTGCTGGTACGAGTCATAAAAGGGAAGTCGAGCGCCCACCAACATAGCCCCAGAACAGGAACGTATATCAATTCTTTTTTCAAAAAGAAGTTTAAAAATGGAATTTTACGATTAAACACACGCTGTAAAACTAAAATGTCCACCCAGCTCTGATGATTGGCAATCACTAAGTACCAGTCTTTTAGTTTGAGCTCTTCAAGGCCGGTTACACTTAGTTTGGTTGGTGTTAATAACTTTTGATTTAACGTATTAAACGTAACCCAAATAGAGGCGCACTGCTTAGCTGTCCAACTCATTAACTTTTGTAACGGTTTGATAGGGATAAGTTTAATTAGGCCACAAATAAAAATGGGAACAAACCAAATTAGTGTATTTATGGTGTAAAAGAAAATACTAAAAACACAACGGATCCAAGACATTACTACTTAATTCCTTTCATTAAAACTGTTCGGCAATTTAGAATGCAATACAAGAGTATCGCAATTAATCTTCAAAATATGTATACCCTTCAAGGCCCGCATTTAGCTCAGCTAAATACTGCTGCTTAATAGAGTCACTAATGTCGAGTTGCTGTACTGTGGTAGCAAAGTTATCCGAGAAAATATCGCTATCATAATCAACAAACTTTAATACATCCTTAACGCTATCACCCTTGATCGCATTGGTTAGTTGATAACCTTGTTCGGTGAGCTCTACATGGACTGAATCAGTATCACCAAATAAGTTATGTAGATCACCTAAAATCTCCTGGTAAGCTCCCACCATAAACATCGCAATGTGGTATTGTTGCCCAGGTACATATTGTGGAATAGGTAAGCTTGTTTCGATCCCTGCTCCCTCAACATATTCACGAATTTGCCCATCTG
The DNA here is from genome assembly GCF_014164495.1 of Pseudoalteromonas sp. SG41-5. NCBI lineage: Bacteria > Pseudomonadati > Pseudomonadota > Gammaproteobacteria > Alteromonadales > Pseudoalteromonadaceae > Pseudoalteromonas > Pseudoalteromonas sp. SG41-5. The sequence continues at coordinate 41,645 of NZ_JACJFH010000007.1, forward strand.
AGTCACAGGTAATATCTTGAATGATAGCGCGTTGCGTTAACGGCTTATCAAGGTTTTCAATCGGCATTACCGGGAATAATTGCTGGATCCCCCAGACATCAGGCAATGACTGAAACAATGAAAAATTCACAAATAATTTGTCGGCTAATTTTTCGTTTAAATCATCCAGTACTTCACGGTGAGCACGCGCATTGCTTAATGACGCTCGCACGCGATGCAAAATAGTAAAATACAGCTGCTCTATTTTCGCCCACTCCAACATACTTACTAAACCATGTACGTATTGGTCGTGCGCTTCACTAAATAAGTGCATTGCATCATGGTAAATTTCTAATGCCATACGCGGGTTTAAACGCTGTAAACATTGCCACATTTCATCTAACACTAACGCACTATTTGGCTCAGGTGCACTAGGGTTGCTGTGATTTGGTGCTTGCTCAACATCAATCACATCGGTGATCAACACTGCGTGGTGAGCAGTTAACGCACGGCCTGATTCAGTAATAATAGCCGGATGCGCTAAGTCATGCTGTTCGCACACTTCAGCAAACGCATTCACCACATTACGAGCATATTCCTCTACTGTGTAGTTCATTGAACAGGCACTGCGCGAGCCAGAACCTTCGTAATCAACGCCTAAACCACCACCTACATCAACGGTATTTAATGGCACACCTAACTGGCTTAATTCTGCAAAGTGGCGTGAACATTCACGTAAAGCACGATGAATATCGCGAATATTGGCAATTTGTGAGCCTATATGAAAATGCACCATTTGCATTAAATGCAACTTATTGTGTTTTTTGAGTACTTCAACGGCCGTTAATACTTGCCCAGCTGTTAAGCCAAATTTACCTTTTTCGCCACCGGTATTTTGCCACTTCCCTTTACCCACTGAGTTTAAACGGATGCGAATACCAATGGCAGGCTCGATGCCTAGATCTTCAATCTCGGCTAATAACGTTGTTAACTCAGATAGCTTTTCAACTACGATTTTAACTTTATGGCCCATCGCTTGGCCAATACATGCTAAACGTAAAAACTCACTGTCTTTGTATCCATTACAAACAATAGTGATCGGTTGTTTTGCCACACCTAAAATCGCCATTAACTCAGGTTTTGAACCGGCTTCTAAACCGACTAAGCCGCTCGGGTGCGCCAATAACTTACTTACTACTGAACGCTGCTGATTTACTTTGATCGGATATACGCAAGTATATTGACCTTGGTAGGCACGGGCATTGCGCGCGCTACTAAATGCGCTGGTCATAGTATCTACACGATTTTGCAAGATATCGGTAAAGCGTACTAATACTGGTAACGTTAAACCCTGCTTTTTAAATTGTTCCGTTAACTCGGTTAATGAAATAGCGGCTTTCGTTTGATCGCCATCTGGGAAAGCAACCAGCTCACCTTGGCTATTAATATCAAAGTAACCATCGCTCCAATGAGCAACGTTATATGTAGAGCGTGCTGTATCTAAACCCCAAGTCATGGCAAATTCTTCTATAGTTAACAAGTTTCGCGGAATCACGCATTTTAGTACGTCATAACTCTCTACGCTAACAAAAAATGACCTTTAAGCCAAAGCTAAGATAAAATATATTCGCTATACTGATAAAATTTCATTGAGCAAAACGCCAAGCACTGGCAGAATTGCCCCTTTTTCATACTCAACTCAAAAGTGTAACTAGCGACATGGCAAATTTAGATCAAAGTAAATGGTTTACAGAAATCAGTGAACGTGACGGCAGTGCGTTTTCTATGCGCATCAACAAAAAGCTAGAAGAACAGCAATCGCCTTTTCAAAAAGTCGAAATGTACGAGACAACAGACTTCGGTAATCTAATGATTATTGACGGTTGTACTATGGTAACTAGCCGTGAAAACTTTTTTTACCATGAAATGATCAGCCACCCTGCACTACTTGCACACCCAAACCCAAAAAATGTAGTTATTATTGGTGGTGGTGACTGCGGCACTTTACGTGAGGTACTCAAGCACCCGGGCGTTGAGTCTGTTACACAAATCGATATCGATGAAGTAGTGACGCAAATGTCACTTAAATACTTCCCTGAGTTATGTGAAGCAAACCAAGATCCTCGCGCTACAGTAATGTTTGACGACGGTATTAAATACATGCGTGAAGCTGCAGCAGAATCAATCGATATCGTGATTGTTGATGGCACTGATCCAGTCGGTCCAGGTGAAGGTTTGTTTAACCATGCCTTTTACACGAGCTGTTTAAATGCACTACGCCCTGGCGGCATTATGGTACAACAAAGTGAATCACCGCTTATGCATATGCCATTACTGGTTGAAATGCGCGATGCGATGACTGATGTAGGCTTTAACGACTTACAAACACTGCCATTCCCACAACCTATTTACCCAAGTGGCTTATGGTCAGTAACACTTGCTCGTAAAGATGAAGCATTCGCTGGTTTTAGAGAAGACGCAGCAGCAGAGCTTGCGCAAACTACAGAGTATTACAATAATGGTATTCACCATGGCGCATTAGCAACACCAAACTTTATGAAGCGCGCTTTCGAAAAAAAGTAAACGTTATACCAATCGTTTTAAGTTACTGACCATTTATAGCGACAGAAAAATACAGTGGTAACAAGGCAGAGATTTTGACATGTAGTTGTTCTCGGCAATTGCTCCTGCATTGCTCTACCTCTTGCATCCATGCAGTCGTACATGAAAAATTACTAACGCAGTTAGCGCTTTATTTAGCGCGCTAGAATGGTTAAATATTTAAGTCGATTGGTATTAGATACTAACAACGCAAAAAAGGGTTCTATCGAACCCTTTTTTATTGCCTACAGCAAACAATTAAACTTTAAAGCGCTGCAATAGGCGGTTTAATTCATCGGTTAATTGATTCATTCTTACCGCGACTTCTTCGGTTGAACGTGCCAGCTCGCCACCTTGCATGGTTTGCTCGTTCAATGACGATAAATTATGACTTATTTCTTCCGCTACTGCGGTTTGCTCATCGGTAGCTTGGGCTGTTTGCATAGCCATATCATTCACTTTTACTGATGACTCTTGCATCGCATTAAGCACATCATTGGTTTGCGTAAACGAGGCTACGGCTTCATCTGCAAAGCGTTTGCCACCATTAATTGCCGTTAAAGACTGCTCGACACTATTGGCAAACTGCTCAACCATTTTTTGAATATCGTTGGTACTTTCTTGAGTGCGCGTTGCCAAGGTGCGTACTTCATCGGCGACCACCGCAAACCCCCGCCCTTGTTCGCCAGCACGCGCCGCTTCGATAGCAGCATTTAACGCAAGTAGATTAGTTTGCTCTGCAATCGCGCGGATCACTTCCAGCACTTTAGCTATATTATCAGAGCTTTGTTGCAGTTCGGTTGATTTGTTACTGGCATGTTCCATATTTTCAGATAGCGCGACTATTTTATCACTCGAATTAGCCACAGCCGTTAAACCTTGCTTAGCCAGGTGCTGTGAGTTATCGGCTTCTTTTGATGACTGCTGCGCCACATTAGCTACTTCGCGACTAGCAACACTCATTTGATGAACCGCACTGACAATTGATTCAGATGCTTGGCTGAGTTTTTGAGTGATCTGATTATTTTGATTTGCGAACTGGCTTAAATCAGTTCCTAAATGGTTAAGCTCATTAGATTGGCCTAAAATATCACGGATCAATTGCTGCAAATTATCTAAAAAGCGATTAAATGCCGTTGCCAGCTCGGCAAATTCATCTTGGCTTTTTACCACAATACGCTCTGTTAAATTACCATCACCAGAGGCAATATCATTAATTCTCGCAGTCACGTAATGCATTTGCTTCGTTAACTGACGTGGGATCATATAACTGAACCAAGCTGAAATGGCTAACAGCACCACCACCATAGTCAGTAAAAACAGTTTCGTTGTGGTTATCTTCTCTAGCAGCTTTTGTTTTTCTTGTTTAGACGTCAATTCAGCTTGTTCACCTGCTTTATCTAAAATATCGCGCAGCGCTGCAAACTCAGTATTAGCCTGCTGATTTTTTTGCTTGTTTTGTGGGTCATTGATATACGCGTTTGATGCTGATAACCATTTTTCAAAGGCACTATCAAAGCCAGTAAACTGCGCCGTTACTTGCGGGTAGGCTGATAAAAAATGTAAATATTGATTAAAACGATCGGTCACTTGCTGTGCGTTTTCTTGATGATCTTGCAGTTCTTCGGCATTACCTATCTTATTGGTTACTAGGTGTAGTTCAGCTACTTTGGCTTGGTAAAGATCACGGTCACCATTAACCACTACTGAAATAGCATTTAAAAATCGCTCAGATTGTGCTTCTAACGCATCTTTTTGTAAGTTAATTAAGTGAGTATAGCCTGCTATCAGTACTATTATCGCAATCCCAAGTAACACAATTGGCAGCGAGCTCTTGATTCGAATACTCTGTAAGTTCATTTTTCACCTTTGCATAAAATACAACATCAGCCACAACTTAATATAGTTCAAACTATCTGAATTACCATTAAAAGCGCCACTGAACATTTAAGCTAATTTGTTGCTGTGATAGGTTTTTGGGATTATTCATCGCCATGCGATTATCTGCTTGGCTATGTAATGCTGAGCCCTCAATCCCTAGTTGCCACTGCGGCGTTAATTGATAGCGCCAGGTCGCGGTTATACCTTCACCTTCACTGGCATTAGGATCAAATTGCCAGTCGTCATGATCGGTTACCTCAAAATAATCATAACGCATTGAAATACGATGCTTGGCCATTTTATGACTTACTAATATAAAGTGACTATAGAAGCTATTATTTACACCGCGTTTAGCACCCATAGCGGTAGTGCCCGACATCATTTGCGCAATTAAGCGCGTATTCGCAGTAAATTTATATAGCCACGCGACGCTGCTAAAACGAGTATCCCATGCATATTGCCCAGTACTTCTATTTAGTGCTGCAGGGTCGCCATTATTATCGTAATAATAAAAACGAAATTGTGATTTTTTTAAATAATCCCAGTGAATTCCTGCATAATAACCAAAGCGCCCATCAACCTCCTCAAAGGGCAAGACCTGATTTGCCTGATACTGAAGTTCGGTGCTATTAAATGAAGCGATTGGCGCAAACGCAATACTTTCATTAAAGGTCGTTTGGCGGTCATGCACTGCAAAGCCACGCCAAGCTAATAATGTGCCTGCAGGATCATTACCTTTAAATGTAGCGCCAACCAATGCAAAGCTATGGGTACTGTTAAAGCTGCGCCCTGGCCGCTTGATAGTGGCCTCAACCCCAACGGTACGTACCTCTTCACCTATCCATGAGTTTATTGCTGAGTTAGTGTAATTATATGGTGAAAGCCAGCCCATATCTGGATTTTCTAATGATAATAACGGGTAAAAACCACCTACCCGCAGATGCCATTTATAGTTACTCGCTGTTAGCGGCTTATATTGCAAATATGCTTGGCTAAAACCTAAAGTCGGCTGCGGATCTTGATAAGCATTAATAACCCCATGTGCTGACCAAGCGGTGGTTAAATCAGTCCTAAAATCAACGACTCCCTGAGAAAGCACAATGCCATCATTGTCACTATCGTATCGGTATAGCCCTACGCTACCTTGTTGCCAACTTACGTATTGATCACCCTGAACTGCACTTAGTTGCACTAAGCCCTTTACTTGTGCAAAAGCATTGCACGTTAATGTTAGCCCCACTACACCTAGGTAAAAGCAAGCTTTATTCATAGTCGTCAAATTCATCAACACCCACCGCAACACGAGAAATAATCGCCTGTTTTATTTGATAAACAACCGGCGCACTAGTTAGTGCAATGGCTTTGCTTTCAGTTTTGCTGATGTCACTAAATTCGGAGTGCCAAATATTGAGTGTAAAATCTCCGGCCTCAAGCGCCAGCTCAATTTGTCCTTTATCATTGGTCATTGCGTAATACGGACTATCAACCACCACAATATACCCCAACATCCAATCATGAATATTACAGCCTAATTCAACTACGCCCGTTTGCTCAAAACTGATCGGATCCTGTGGTTGCTCTCGGTATAGCTTTAGCTCAAACGATTTAGCTTTGGAAAACGAATACACGTGGTGCATGATTGAATCTGCATTTGGAAACTCAACTTGAGCATTTTGTGGTACCACCAACACATGGGGAATAAACTGCCGGTCTTTTTGAGTCATTATAAAGGGTGTAGTTGGCGCGGGGAATTCAACACTTTTATCCGCAGGCGTTAACCAGACGACGGCATTAGCGAGCGGTTTTTGCTGTTGATCATTAATGGTGATAATACCAGCGTAACTATTAAAAACCATTAAACACAATGAAAGAATGAAGGTCTGCTTTAACATTTTAATATCTTCTTATTTAACTTCATTCATTATAAACCAATTAGATTAATCTTTTGTTAATTATATTCTGTTAAAAATATCTCGTTAATTATTTTTCAATATTTAACCTAAGCTAACTAATGAGCTGAATACGTATGCAGTCATCTCGTAATCTAGGCCCTTGCGCTTTATGCTAAATGCTTCAATTAGGTTACACCTCAAGGAACAGCTATGCGATTACCTTTGCTACTTCTGCTTGGACTTTCAAGTGCTTGTTTTGCTAAAGACGCGACGATTCAATCCCCGAACGGAAATATAACAATAACCATTTCGGATCAGCAAGCTACACCAAGTTATAAAATCAGCTTTAACGGCAAAGATGTTATTGAAAATTCAGCTCTTGGCTTCGAATTTAAACAACAAGCCGCCTTTGCTGAAGGTTTTACAATCACCGACGTTAACAACTCCCAACATAACAGCCAATGGCAGCAACCTTGGGGTGAACGCCAAACTATTATAGATAAACATAATGAGCTCGCGGTTACGTTTAAAAAGCCAGCGCCACAAGGCGGCACTTACACGGTTCGTTTTCGAGCTTTTAATGATGGCGTCGGTTTTCGTTACGAATTACCTAAACAAGCTGGATTTGAAAATATTGAAATCACTAAGGAGCTAACCGAATTTGCAATTAGTGGTGCGGATAAAGCCACCGCATGGTGGATCCCAGCTCGTGGTTGGAACCGTTATGAATATGTTTATAACACCACTCCACTGCAACAAGCTGCTCTTGCGCATACTCCATTTACCTTTAAAAACGCTGATGGCGTCCATGTGAGCATTAACGAAGCTGCATTAGTTGATTATGCAGGGATGGTGCTCAATCAACGTCGCCCAGGGACTTTACAAGCCGACTTAACGCCTTGGTCTGATGGTGTTGCGGTTAAAAAACATGGCGCATTTAATACTCCGTGGCGCACCATTCAAATTGGTGACAAAGCCGTTGATTTGATCAACTCAGATATTATTTTAAACCTCAACGAACCAAATAAACTCGGTGATGTATCGTGGGTTAAACCAGGTAAATATGTCGGTATTTGGTGGGGCATGCATATCAATGAGAACACTTGGGGCAGCGGTGAAAAGCACGGTGCGACCACCAAAGAAACCAAGCGCTACATGGATTTTGCAGCTAAATACGGTTTTGATGGGGTACTTGTCGAGGGCTGGAATATTGGCTGGGATGGCGACTGGTTCTTCAATGGTGATGTTTTTAGTTTTACCAAACCTTACCCTGACTTTGATATTGCAGAGCTAACTCGCTATGGCAAAGAAAAAGGCGTACAGCTGATTGGCCACCACGAAACGTCTGGCAACGTAACCAACTACCGCAACCAGATGGAAGACGCCTACGCACTGTACGAAAAATCTAACGTTAGCCAAGTAAAAACAGGTTACGTAGCAGATGGCGGCAACATCAAACGCATTGATGAAAACGGCATTGCTCGCCATGAGTGGCACGATGGCCAATTTATGGTTAATGAATACCTACACAGCGTGCAACTGGCTGCAAAACATAAAATCAGTATTAACACCCATGAACCGATAAAAGACACAGGTCTGCGCCGTACTTATCCGAACTGGATAGCCCGCGAAGGTGCTCGCGGCCAAGAGTTTAATGCATGGGGCACACCGCCAAATCCACCAGAGCATATTCCAATGCTCGCCTTTACCCGTATGTTAGCTGGGCCAATGGACTTTACACCCGGCATTTTTGATATGAGTTTTAATGGATTAGGTGGTGATACAAATCGTCCACAAACCACACTTGCGAAACAACTCGCGTTATATGTCGTAATGTATAGTCCAATCCAAATGGCCGCTGATCTTCCGCGTAACTATTTAGCCAAACCGGACGCATTTAAATTTATTCAAGACGTACCAACAGATTGGCAACAAAGTATCGCACTAGCGGGTGAGGTTGGCGATTACGTGGTGTTTGCTCGCAAAGAGCGTAAGCGTGATAACTACTCTGGTAACGACTGGTTTTTAGGAGCAGTAACCGATGAGCAAGCTCGCAGCATAGAGATAAAACTCGACTTCTTAGAGCAAGGTAAAAAGTTTGAGGCACAAATTTATCGTGATGGTAATAATGCGCAGTGGAAAAACAACCCATACGATTTAAAAATCGAAAAGCGCATAGTCACAGCTGCTGATAAGTTAACGCTTAAACTTGCCACCAGCGGCGGCACAGCAATTAGATTTAAAGCTTTATAATAGCGCGAAGTCGATAGTGAAAATAGGAGGCGCGAGTTTCTCTCGCGTCTTCTTTTTGATAAACAATCGGCAAATAAAGAACCTCCAATTCATAATGTTAACGTATGAGTTAGCCCTTAAAATAATTGTTCAATGCTACAGTTCATGACCTCATTAAACTGTTGGCATCATCATTACTGCAACCAAAAGCAACTATGCTTATATTGATGGCGCTGTTGTATCACCCCCTGAAAATACCTAACACATCCTATAAATAGCACGTGAAATACCGTGTAATAGTTTTATTTCCATTATTGCTCTACTTTTACAGATTAAAAAGTTAGTTAATTAGTAACAGTAGGAATACCAAGCATGGCTGTGAGCCATATATTTAATAATTTTGAAAAATTACGCAGCACTAATAAACAACTAAATGTGCAGTCAGCTCAATAATAGTGAACTTGCTTAAAAGGACTTTTAGAGCTAATACCTCTAGAGCCGCTTCAATACTATAAGGAATATAATAATGGCTAAGAAACCCAAAAATCGCAGTATTAAAACGCTAGCAACTGCTAACAATGTGCCATGTTGGTCAAATGACAAAGATGTTGAACTAGCCTGCCAGCGGTTAACTGAAATGTTTGTTGGCCTTGGTCAAGTGCCGCGTATAGACAAAGGTCAACAGCCAGCACAACGAGCTGTATTTAGAAAGCAACATGGCATCGCTTACGGCCACTTTATTATCAATCCAGATATAGACCCACAATTTAAAATTGGCATTTTTGCAGGCAAAGAATACGAATGTGCAGTGCGCTTTTCAAGTGATACGTTACCATCATCACCAGATTTACACAGCACATTAGGATTGGCAGTGAAGCTCTTTGGAGTAGATGGGCCAAAGCTAATTGGCGAAGGTGATACCGCAGATTTTATTTTTCAAAATATGGATCGGTTTTTCACCAAAAATGCGCAACAGATGTGCCAATTCACCACTGCAGGCGTGATCGATAAAAACTATGATGCCTATTTAAATAATCCAAAACACATACAAACAGCCAATATTTTACAGGCTATGCAAAAAGTTGAAGCAAGCTGTTTAAGCGCTAATTATTGGGCAATATTACCGTTCAAATTAGGCGAACAACAGATTGTAAAATATCGCTTAGTGCCTGAAGGCAGTGAACTTGGCGCACCAAGTATCGATAATAATTACCTCGCTTTAGATTTGCAGCGACGTTTACGTCAAGGCAGTGCAACATTTCGCTTTGAAGTACAATTAAGAACAAACCCAAAAACAATGCCACTTGATGATGCACAAGCCGTATGGAGCTGTGAAGAAAGCCCATACGTATGTATTGCGCGGCTGCATTTAGCACAACAAAATATTACCGCGATTGGTCAAGCTGAGCTTGGTAATAACTTAGCGTTTAATATTTGGCGTACTTTAGCCGCCCATGAGCCTCTAGGTAGCATTGCATTGGCTCGAAAGTCAGCCTATGCGGCCAGTGCTCATGCCCGACATACAGCCAACGGTCAGCAGCTACAAGAGCCTAAACAGTTAAGTGAATTTAAGCCACAGCAAGATCAAGATACTGACTCTGAGTGTATTGTTTATGCCGGTATTTATCCGCCTATTGGTGTAATGCGCGTGGGTAATAGTAAAAAAGGCTACTTTATTGGCCCGCAACAACCGCAGCCCATAGCTCATACTGATGAATACAGTTACCGAGATAAAACAGGTGCATTAAAGCGCCAAGCAGCTGAGTTTAGAATTTACGGTTTTAATGCCGCTGGTAAAGCGATAAAAGAACTAACCCTCGATAATGCAGACATTACTTGGCATGCTGAATTAGCAAATCAAAAAGCCTGCTGGTACGAATTTCAAATTGCTTTAGATATTCCAGAAGCCGCAGATGCGCCGCCATCGTTACTGCGTAATAACAATGTAGCCGATCGTAGCAAGCTGTTAATCAAAGGGGGCAAACACAGTATAAGCGGCAAAAACGTAAAATCTAAGCATGAGTTTATTGGCCAATTTATGGATCAGGATGTGTATTTAGGAGAAATGCGCAGTGATCAATACGGTCGCTTACTCATGCTCGGTGGTCATGGCGTGTCACGCAACGTAAACGGCGATATAGCCATTACCTTTGCAAATAATGAAGGCTGGTATGATGACACCTCAGATGGCCCAATTACAGCAGAGGTTGTATATCAGGGGATATCGCTAAGAGTAGAACCCGCTTGGGTTATTTGCGCGCCACCGGATTATGCACCGATGCAAAAATCAGTACGCACCATGTGGGATTTAATGCGCGATGTTGCTGTAGATGCTGGTATGCTGGCAAGACCACAGCGACCTTCCTTTAGTAACGACATTCAACCCATATTTGACCGAATGACGGATTTACAATGGGTTAATGACGGATTTGCTGGCGCATTTGGCTGGGGGGGTCAGTTTAATTACACCACCAATGAATGGCTAGAAAAGCTTAGCGATCCCTCTCCTGCCTATCAGGAATTACGCCGTACACTGTCTAATAACTTTCGTCGTTTTGATGTTCCCGGTGCGCAAGCTCCACAACTATGGCCTTGGCTGTATGGCGACGCGATTAGCATTCCTCCCACGGGCTCAGTGCGCCAGCATGCAACGCTATCAAATTTGCAGTTGAGCTTTTTAGACCAATGGGTGAAAGGTGATTTTATTAATGATTACACCCCTCAATCAGCTTGTCCGGCACATGCAAATGTAACCGCGTTAGATGATTATCCAATTGCTGAGCAGCCAGAACTACTTACTCGCGGCGCGATGGAGTTTTGCCTTGCTGATGCGTTTCACCCGGGCTGTGAAATGACTTGGCCAATGCGAACTGCAGGCATGTATATGTCGGCATTTCGACTCAAACACGCCCAAGCGGACTTACAAAGCGACCGTTACTATTATGGTCCTGTGATGAATAGCGACGTTTATACCCTCGCGCAAGGACCTTTATTTGGTGGTCAAGTAGCAGGCGGGATAACACGCTGGATGGCTATTCCTTGGCAAACTGATACCGCGAGCTGTAGAGATGGCTACAGCTCTGAGTACGATCCATTTTTACCGACATTTTGGCCTGCTCGAGTGCCAAATCAAATAATGAATCAGTTCCGCTATCAACAAGTGCTTGATACCTCATTACCTGACAGTACTCGTCAACAGGCTTTTGCTTATCGTACTGATTGGCTTGATGATTTACCTCTGCACGGTAATCCTGCCACATATACAAACCAAATCAATAGTATGATAGACAACTTTGCTGAACTTGCGATTGTACAACCGCATATCGGCGTAATAGGCGATGCACAATTTCCTAGCGCAATGCAGGTTGGTATATTGCCCAACAATCCACAAGATGAGGCACAAGTTAACTTAGCGAGTAAAGCGATAAAGCATACAAAAGCGACTCTCTCGGCTGAGCATGCTTCACATCGTAGTCAAACCAACTTAGGTGTTACTGAAAAAGCGAGCCGCTTTCATCGCAACAAAGGACGCTAAAGCAATGCTGCAAGAGACCGAATTACAAACGGATGTTGTGATCATTGGTGCAGGTGTGGCAGGCTGTATCGCCGCACTTGCTTTATGTGATTCATATCAAGTTACTTTGATTGATAAGTCTGAGATGCCCGAAGAGCGAATTGGTGAATGCTTAGCACCTGCCGCACGGCGTATTTTACAACAGTTAGATTTGTTAACTGAATTTGAAAACCAACTGGTGGCCAACGTACTTACCCCACAGCATTTACACAATGCAGGATTGCAAATAAGTTGGGGCCAATCAACACCCTATGTTACTGATAATCTCAGTAACCCGGATGGTTTAGGTTGGCGCTTGGATCGTCAAGTATTTGAGAGCTTTTTACGCGAAAAAGCGCTGCAACGGGGTGTCCGCTGTATTTGGCCTGCCAAATTAGCACACAGCGAATACCAAGGGCAACGCTGGCAAATAACACTAACACAGTTACAACAAGAGCAAACAATCAACATTGCGAGTCAATTCGTAATTGATGCCACTGGCCGAGAGGCTCATTTTGCAAAAAAATACACCGCTCGCAAACAACATGACCGTCTAATATCTTGCTGGGCAACCGTGGCTAATACTATTGAAAATCAACTAGGCAGCATTTGTGCCACGCAAAACGGCTGGTGGTACAGTGCACCATTACCAAACCAACGTCGTGTTTTAGCATTTCAAACGGATCCGGATTTGCTGACCAAAGGCTTACAACGTGATACAAAGTTATTTACTCAACATGCGCAATGTTATGCCAATCAAGCGAAGATTCTCGATGTATGCCAACAGCCAATAACACTGCACGGTATCGTCAGCGCGAACTCCACTCGCTTAGAGTGTTTTGCAGGCCAACAATGGGCCGCTTTAGGTGATGCAGCACTGAGCTTTGATCCAATCTCATCGCAAGGAATTTTTAATGCTATGGCAAGTGCGATGCAACTTGCCGATCTGATGAAAAAACTCGAGATAGTCAATAAAATAGAACACGATAGCCAGCTACAATTTAAAAAACTATACCAGCAACAAATAGAACAGATTTGGCATCGTTATTTAGATCACAAACGCTATTTTTACGCTCAAGAGCAACGCTGGTCAAACAGTCCTTTTTGGCAGCGCAGACAGCAGCCGAGTAGTATAAAAGTATATAATAGTATATACGGCTAACTCACTTTGACTGGTAAATAAACCTCAGCATTTAAACCGCCTTCAGGGCGATTAACCAGTTTTACTTTACCACCATGCATATCAACTATGCGCTTAATGATCGCAAGCCCTAACCCACTACCTTCACTGCCTCGCGCAGCATCGCCTTGTTTAAAAGGTTCAAATACCGTTTCAAGTTCACTTTCAGGAATACCTGGGCCATGATCTTTTACAATCACCATAGCGTATTTTTTATCACGACTTAGCGCAGTTTCAACATCAATATCACCATCCGAATAACGGATCGCATTTTCAATCATGTTGGTAATAACTCGCTTGATTGCCACCATACTTAAAGGAATGTTACTAATACTAGGATTTTCGCTAAAAGTGATAGTGCGTTGATGTTTTTGTTCTGAATGCACCACTTCTGACACTATCGCGTTGAGATCTTCAAGCGCTAACTCCTCACGTTTGTGATGACGCAAATACTCAATAAACTGATCAATAATGGCATTCATGTCTTCAATATCGTAGATGATCCCTTCACGCAGATAATCTTCTTCATCCGACATCATCTCGGTAGCAAGGCGAATGCGCGTCAGCGGCGTACGTAAATCATGAGACACCCCAGCCATAAGTAGACGGCGGTCGTTCTCAAGCGCTGCTATACCACGTGACATTTGATTAAATGCGCGGGTTACTTCGATGACTTCAGTTGAGCCGTGTTCCTCTAATTTTGTAGAAAAATCTCCAACCCCTACTTTTACCGCCGCTTGTTGCAGCGCTTTTAAAGGTCGATTCAAATGACGTGCGAACAGCCAACCACCGAGTACACTTAAAAAGCCGATACTAGATAAATAAAAGGTTAGAAATTCGAGATTATTTTCTTTAAAACCAGTTAGCGGTACTTTAACCCAGTAACCCGGTGCTTGCGGCGCTTCTACCCAATAAACAAGCGGATCTGTTTGGCTAATACGCACTCGGGCTGAACCATGCAGTTGCTCAGACATACTACGCGACAACATCGAATATTCACGAGTTTGCGCCAAACCTTCGCTCATCGCTTGGCGCTGGGTCATAACTTCGATACCGGTTATTTCAAAAAACTTTTCAGACACCTCATCACTTATTTCAACGCCATCTTCCCAGTCTATAAACACAGTTTTGATTTGTTTTGCGAGAATAAGGTTAACTTGCTCAATAGTAGGCTTAACTACGTAAAGGCTAACCGTGATGTAAGACACTACTTGGTTGATCAACAAAAGTGCCGCAACTAAAAACACCGTTTGTCCAAATGCACTTTTGGGAAACATACTCATTATGGCTATTTTTCACCATCTGGAACAAATACGTAACCTAAGCCCCATACAGTTTGAATATAACGTGGATTAGCGGCATCGACTTCAATCATGCGACGCAAACGTGAGACTTGTACATCGATACTACGCTCTAATGCACTGTAATCTCGACCACGCGCTAAGTTCATTAACTTATCACGACTAAGCGGCTCTCGTGGATGTGTAACAAGCGCTTTCAATACCGCAAACTCACCACTGGTCAACGACATGGTTTTGTCGCCTTCGCTCATTTCACGGGTGGCTAAATTAAGCGAAAACTCACCAAACGAAATATGATTTTCTTCTGCTGACGGTGCACCTGGCACTTCTTTTGAACGACGACGCAAAATAGCTTTAATACGTGCTAATAATTCACGCGGGTTAAATGGTTTCGGGATGTAATCATCAGCACCAAGCTCTAAGCCGATAATACGATCAACCTCATCACCTTTAGCCGTTAACATGACAATTGGAATTTCATTTTCTTTTTGGCGTAACCGCTGACAGATAGATAAGCCATCTTCACCGGGTAACATTAAATCAAGTACCATCAAGTGAAAGTTTTCTCGTTCTAACAGCCGATCCATTTGTTCTGAATTAGCAGCTGTACGCACAATAAATCCTTGTTCTACCAAGTAGCGCTCTAACAAGCTGCGTAAACGCATATCATCATCAACGACTAATACTTTTGTGGTTTCATGTCCCATTACTTTCATTCTTATTTTTCTGTACTGTTATGATTAATATAAATGAAAAACATGATAATAAAAAACTAATTAGGTCACTAGATTGTTACTGAACATTTCAAGCCCACAAAAATGCTGGCGAGAACAAAAATCAGCTCGACAAGCCAACAAGATTTTTATACCTTGCCTAGGTGTTTCTCAAGGTAATAATTTAAACGTGAAAACTAATTTAATCACCCGCGAAGGGTATTTACAGCTGCAACAAGAACACGACCACTTATGGAATGTTAAACGCCCTGAAGTCACCAAAATAGTGAGCTGGGCTGCTAGCCTTGGTGACCGTTCAGAAAATGCTGATTACCAGTACAATAAACGTTTGTTAAGACAAATAGATCGTCGCGTGCGGTATTTACGCAAACGCATGCCAGATCTAAAAATAATTGATTACTCGCCGCAGCAAGCTGGTAAAGTGTTTTTTGGTGCATGGGTCGAAATAGAAAATGAACAAGGTGAAGTGCTGAAGTTTCGCATTGTTGGCCCTGATGAGATTTATGACCGCAAAGATTATATCTCGATTGATTCGCCGATGGCGCGCGCATTATTGAAAAAACAAGTGGATGATGAGTTTTATGTTACAACTCCGCAGGGCAAAAAAGAGTGGTACGTTAACAGTATCAGTTACCCTGGGGCTTCATAAATCCTCAGTAAAACGATAGATCCTCGCTTCTCATTATTCAGATAAGGTTAATTATTGATTGTCTAAAGTGAATTTGTAGACTATAAATAAAAGTACTCAAGTAAAGCATTTCGCGCTTGAGTTGAATATTAGAAGGTAGTAGTTATGTCAAACGTAATACATCGCATAGTAAGTAATGCCGTGTTATTTACACTTTTAATGAGTGTGAGTTTGACTGTAATTGCTCAAGGTTTTGACGACCACGACCATTTATCCCCAACCGCAAACTATGTTGCTTGTGACATTCCTGACCAAGCTAATCTTGACGTTGACTTAGACACACACGTTGACGGGATCTCTATCAGGGTGCTTCAACCACTCCCTGAAAACATTTTATCACTTTATGTGAGTACCACTTTCGTACAACCTTTTAGCTATGCGTATCAGCGTGGACCACCGGCTTATTTTATTTAATTTATCGCTTAAAAACTTGATTAAATTTAATAACATAATTGGTGATTACTATGGCTAACTTTAAAGAACTTCGTACTCAAGACATTTCTAAAGGCGTTTTATCTCACACTTACCGTGACACTCAGCCGTTAATTGATTTAACGTCTCCGGCTTTGAAAATGGTCAATAATTTTACTCAAAAAGACCCGCTACGTGCTCATTTTGAAACCAGCATTGTTGATGCATTAAAACAGATCACTAGCCAACATACAGACTTTATTTTAGTAGTAGATGACAAAGAAAAATTACTTGGTATAGCATCTAGTGCGGATCTACAAAGCTCAAAAATTATGATTTTAGCACAGCGCTTAAATGTACCTCGCAACGAAGTTAACTTACTTCATGTAATGACACCACTTAGCCACTTAACTGGCGTAAGTATGCAAAGCTTAAGCTATGCTTGTATTGGTGATGCACTACAAACAATGGAACAAAACGGTATTATGTTTTTACTGGTTACTACCGCACATAATGAAATTTGTGGTTTAATTTCAGCTCGAGAAATTGCTAAAACATTACAAATTCCGTTACATATCACACCTATCGCGCACAGTTTTAGTGAAGTAATGCAACATATTGAACACCCTCATTAAGCACTGATACATGTTTAATTGAACCACCTCTTTAAAAGGCCTTAAAGTATATAAATAGCATACTTTAAGGCCTTTTTATTAAGCCCTGCTGTGATATTATTCAAGCAATTAATTACGCCAAAACTATCGTTCTGGTCTTCAAATTGTTTAATAAGGTTTTTGCATGAGCAATATCTCTGCACGTTTAGCCACTGAGCTGAATGCTCAAGAGCAACAAGTTATAGCTGCTACAAAATTACTCGATGAAGGTTCAACAGTGCCTTTTATTGCCCGCTATCGTAAAGAAGTAACGGGTGGTTTAGACGATACCCAATTACGATTGTTAGAGCAGCGTTTATCGTATTTAAGAGAGCTGGAAGAACGTAGAGCCTTCATTCTTTCGACGATTAAAGCGCAAGATAAACTCACTACCAGCTTAGCTGCCGATATTAATAATGCGGATAGCAAGACTGAACTTGAAGATTTATATTTACCTTACAAAGCTAAGCGCCGCACTAAG
Organism: Pseudoalteromonas sp. SG41-5; assembly: GCF_014164495.1. Lineage (NCBI taxonomy): Bacteria > Pseudomonadati > Pseudomonadota > Gammaproteobacteria > Alteromonadales > Pseudoalteromonadaceae > Pseudoalteromonas > Pseudoalteromonas sp. SG41-5. Next base: position 59,231 of record NZ_JACJFH010000007.1, read on the forward strand.
GGGCAAATTGCTATTGAAGCTGGTCTTGAGCCGTTAGCGAATGCTTTATTTAATGATGCTTCTTTAGATCCTGAGCAACAAGCCGCTGGCTACCTAAATGCAGAAGCCGGCTTTGCTGATGAAAAAGCAGTTCTGGATGGCGCTAAATTTATTTTAATGGAACGCTTTGCTGAAGATGCCAAACTGCTCGCCAAATTTCGTAGTCACATCAGTCAGCACGGCCAAATCGAAGCAAGCTTAATCAAAGGCCAAGAACAAGCTGGCGCTAAATACCGAGATTATTTTGAGCATCAAGAAGCGCTTAAAAAAGTGCCTTCGCACCGCGCTTTAGCTATGTTGCGCGCGCGCAACGAGGGTATTCTACAGTTAACAATCAACCCTGAGCCAAGTTCAGAAAACCCGGCCCATATGTGTGCCGTGATGATTGCCGATCATTACCGCCTTGATATTAACAACCAAGTAGCCAGCCCTTGGTTACTCACTGTCGTGCAGTGGGCCTGGAAAATTAAGCTAGGCTTACATTTAGAAAACGAATTTTTAGCAGCCATGCGTGAAAAAGCCGAAACAGGCGCTATCGATGTGTTCGCTAAAAACTTAAAAGACTTACTTATGGCTGCCCCTGCTGGGCCTCGCATAACATTGGGCCTAGATCCTGGTCTGCGCACTGGCTGTAAAATTGCCGTTGTTGATAGCACTGGTAAGTTATTAGCCACACAAACTATCTTCCCACATGCACCACAAAACCATTGGGATAAATCAGTACGAACGCTAGAGCAGTTATGCCGCCAACATAAAGTCGAACTAATCGCTATTGGTAACGGCACCGCTTCACGCGAATCAGACAAACTGGTTGCTGAATTAATCAAAGCAAATAGCGAGCTAAAACTCAATAAAATTATGGTCAGTGAAGCTGGCGCATCGGTGTATTCAGCATCAGAATTTGCTGCTAATGAGTTTCCTGATTTAGATGTGTCGTTACGTGGTGCGGTTTCAATTGCGCGTCGCTTACAAGATCCACTGGCTGAACTTGTGAAAGTGGAGCCTAAGTCAATTGGTGTAGGTCAATATCAGCACGATGTATCACAAAGCCAACTAGGGCAAACTCTGACTTCTGTTGTTGAAGATTGTGTGAACTCGGTAGGTGTAGATTTAAATATGGCCTCAGTGCCATTGCTTGCGCGTGTTTCAGGGTTAAATAAAACCTTAGCGCAAAATATTGTTAATTATCGCGATGCTAACGGTTCATTCACTAAACGCTCAGAGCTAAAGAAAGTAGAGCGTTTAGGGCCAAAAGCATTTGAACAAGCCGCCGGTTTCTTAAAAATTAGTAATGGCAGCGACCCACTTGATAAATCATCAGTTCACCCGGAAGCTTACCCTATCGTTAAACGCATTTGTGAACAAAATAGTCTCGATGTAAATAACCTAATTGGTAACTCAGAGCTGCTGAATAAGTTAGTTGCCAATGACTACATTGATGATAAATTTGGCTTACCAACGGTTACCGACATCATCAGTGAACTTGATAAACCTGGACGCGACCCTCGTCCTGATTTTAAAACAGCAGAGTTTAAAGCAGGTGTTGAAAAAATCAGTGACTTAAAGCCAGGGATGATTTTAGAAGGCGTGGTTTCAAACGTAGCTAACTTTGGTGCTTTTGTTGATGTGGGTGTGCACCAAGATGGTTTAGTACATATTTCAGCGATCACTAATAAGTTTATCTCTGATCCGCGTGAAGTAGTTAAAGCAGGTGATATTGTAAAAGTAAAAGTAGTGGAAGTTGACGCTGCCCGTAAACGTATTAGTTTTACCATGCGTTTAGACGATGACATTGATACCAGCAATAAACCTGCTCCATCAGTCAGTCAAAAGCCGCAAGCCAATAATCGTAACAATGCTCAGCAACCTCGCGCTGCAAAACCAACACGCGATACCGGTAATGCAATGATGGGTAATGCATTTGCAGATGCCTTCGCAAATGCAAAAGTGAAAAAATAACGCTTAAGCAAAAACGCCACAAACTCAGTTTGTGGCGTTTGCAATTCTGCTATTTAAATCCGATTTAAAAATAATAACGAAATGCTGCTGCTGCGATGTCAGCGTATTCATCGGTGTAACTGTAGGAAGCAGCAAACGTTATTTTTTCAGTGACTGCGTAATTTATACCCGCTTTTAACAGGAGGTTATTTTCACTTTCAGCATCATGTAAACGTACATAACCAGCACCTACGCCATGTAAACGTTCATAACCAACGCCTGCATTTACTTCAAATTGTTCGCTCAATAAATGTCGAATTTGTGCAGTTACTTCAAAGGAGTCAGCTGTTTCTGAACCTTCATAGTATGTTTTTGAAACATCAAAAACATTACCATCAGATTCAAGTCTATGTACAAATGTTTCCTCAGTCTTAACCTTACTTTTCCCATACTTCAGGGCATAGTCAACAGAAGTTTCTCTTGAAAAATGTTGAATGTATCCAAAGCCAACATTATAACGAGTTAAACTCATATCCGTTGTTTCATAGTAAGAATCTGTCATATTAGATGTATAAGTGCCATCTGGTAGAGGAGCAAATGATGTAAATGTAGTAGTGCTAGAATAGTCAACACGACTTTGAGAATACGAGCCTGTCACGAACCAACTTTCAAAAATTTGTTTGCTAAGATTAATAACGTACCCATCGTAGCCAGAATACATTGGGCTGTCAGGGTCCGTTTTATCATTGCTTTTAATGTCAGTTTTTGTATAGCCAACTTCAACATAATCGTAGCTTAAAAGTGATGCTTGGTTTGCTGCGGCGGTGATTGAGAAAAGTGATAAAGCCCCAGCTAATACTGCATATTTCATTTAATTGTCTTCCATACTAAAATCGCCACAAAATCTATTTGCGGCGATTTTAATTTTTTATTTCAAGATTAAAAGTAAAAGCGTAACGTCACTGCAATGTCTGCGTACTCATCAACGTAACGGTATGAAGCACCTAAAATTGCTTTTTCAGTCAAGGTATAATTAAAACCCGCTTTTAAAACAACGTTATTGTCACTTTCTTCATCATGTAAACGCTCGTAGCCAAGTCCCGCGTTGACTTCAAATTTATCCGTGACTAAATGCCTAACTTGCACATTAGCAGAGAGGATATCAGCACTATCTGAGTCCGAGTAACCTGATTCTAACGATGAGAATACTTGGCCATTAAACCTTTCTTCGACGAGGTTTATGAAGTCAGTGCTGTACTTCAGTCTACCTAGATTGATACTGTAATCTAAATTGGTAACTGCAGATAAACGTTGAATATAACCCGCACTGAGCTCTAATCTAGTAAATTCAGCGTCTAGCTTTCCTTCAGTGTATAACTGTGACGTTCCGACATACTCACCGTTTTGAAAGATATCACGATAATCCTCAGAGACACTATTTGACAGATCATCTGATGTGCTTGCATATAAACCGGTTAGATACCAATTACTACTTACTTGCTTGCTAAGCTTAACTGCATAGCCATCAAAGCTAAGTTCATCCAAGCCATCTACGTCCATTTTTGCATAGCCAACTTCGACATAGTCATAACTTAAGCCAGCCGTTTCATTCGCCACCGCTGTTATTGAAAAAAGTGATAAAGCACCTGCGATTACTGCATATTTCATTTAATTGTCTTCCATACTAAAAATCGTAGGGAAAATAGCAGTTACAGTAATGTTTCACAATTAAGTGCATACATCTTTAGGTAAATAAATGTGAATAACCACACTTAAAAAATGATTTATTTGGATTTAAATTGAGGAAACACATATTACGAGGGAGCAACTATATGGTTGCAGAAAAGCCAGACTGTCCATAAGGCGAGGTGGCGGCTTGATAAAACTGCGCAATGCGACCTGCACGCTGCTCAACTTCAATATCGCGCTTAGCCGTTGCGGTTTCTGATTCAGCAGTAGCTGCAACTTTCTCATCCTTTGTTAATTCGTTATCTACTTTGAACGATACTGATTGCGTACTGCTTTCATCATCACTGTCTATATTACTAAGCTCTGCTTGCGCTGCAGCGAGCTTTTGAGTGGCATCAGCAGCAATCGAACGATCAGCACCAGAAGGCTCTGCCGGCGCTAAAGCTGCAGCACGTACCGTTTGCATTTTCTCTATTGTAGCTCGCGGGTCACCTGCTATTTCAGCAACGTCAATTTGTACTTCGCCGCCAACAGCGTAATTGGTACCATCAGGTCCGCGTTGGTACTCATAACTTGGCGAACCTGCGTGTTGACCACCAACTGATGAGTGAGCTTGCTCATGAATACGTACTTCAATATCACGCGCTTTTAACTCTTTAATTTGCTCAGCGTCTTGTTGCTCTTGCTGAGCTACTTGCTCTTTTTGCTTTGCTTCTTTCTCTGTATCTTGTTGTTGCTGTTCATTTTGCTCTGGGTTTTGCTCTGCACCTCCCTGCTGACGCTCTTGAATTACTTTTTCGTCGGCAAGTTTACCCTTGGCATCATAAGTGCCGGTATCAGTTGTACCGGGTTGTTTAGTTTTTTCATTATCACCGAGCGCTTTGTTTTCAGCATTAGTCGGTTTTGTAGCTGCAGGTGGCGGGATAACTTCCCGAAGTTGGTTGTCACGCCGAGCGGTTTCCGTATAAACATTTGCGGTGTTTATATTAATATTTGGAAATGGCGTGACAATGTTCATGGCAAATTAAACACGAATATCAATCAAAGTCCCCAGCACTTCGTCTGCGGTTTGAATTGATTGCGTATTGGCTTTGGCATTAAACTCTTCGACCTTTAAATTGACCAAGGCTTCATCAATACGTGGTGGTTGTGACACAGGAGCGGTTACCGCTTCTTCCGGACGAGCAGCTTGCAGCTGGCGCTGTTGGGCAAGCTGGGCGTCGTCTTGTTGCTCAATGCTGGCGCGATTTATTTCTGCGCTGGCTTTCTCTATACCCTGACTGGCACGATTAAAACCTTCAACACCGTTATTAAACACAGATCCGATTGGCATACAACACCTCCACCAATGATATATTGGTTAATTATCGCTCATAAAACAGTCAAAATAAAGCTTTACTGCAGAGTTTTTCAAACCACCGTAAAGTTACTTTTCAAAGCATTGATTTGACGGCAGATAAAAACTCTTTTTTATGGGATATAAAAGGTGCGTGTGACGCTTTATCGATCACTTCATACTCAAAATCGTGTTTTAAAACTTTCATTTTGGTTACTGCGCGATACGGTACCAATGCATCTAAACGGCCAAATACAGCACGGATCGGCACTGGACAACAGGCAAAAGCATCGCGTAAATCATCTTGCTGTAAAATATCCAAACCAGCAGTTAATGCACACTCTTGTGGAGCCGGAAATTCATTGAGTAACTGTTTAAGTTGTTTAATATCATCTCGGGCATTTTCACTGCCCATCGCCTGTATTGCCAAAAAGCGATCGATGGTTTTCTCACGATGAGTGACTAACTGCTCTTTAAATGCAGCTAATACATTTGCTTTAATTCCTGGCCAATCATCGCCTTCAGCAAACAATGGAGTTGCAGCAACTAATATCACTTTCGCGACTTTTTCAGGCCAGTGCTTTGCAATATAAAGAGCAAATAAACCACCTAAAGACCAGCCCATTAAGGTAGTGTTTGGCTGTAATTGATTGCTTAATTGTAATGCAGCGGCATGCAAAGTATACGGCTTTGGCGATGCTTGATTATTACCGTAACCGGGTAAATCAACACTGCGTACTGTATCGTTATGCATAAATTGAAGCTCCGGCAAGATCAACTGCCATACGCCTTGATTCATCCCCCAACCATGTAATAACACCAGCTCATTTTGCATTTTTTATAACCTTGCTCCAAACTTAGCGCTCATAATAGCGTTTGAGGGAATGAATGCAATGACTGCTTTTCATCAATGTTTTCAACAGCTGGGCGATTGGTTTTTTCCTTCTTTTTGTGTGCAATGCCAAAGTATTATCCGTACCAAACATAGTTTATGCGAACATTGTTTAGCTGATTTGCCGCTATTAGATATAACCACACATGCTAATTTACTGTATCGCCCAGATGTGGTTGAGTTATTTCCTGATTGCCAATTCGATTACCTGTTCGCTTGCGCGTGGTATCGTCCCCCTTTCGATGGTTGGCTCACGCAACTTAAATTTAGTAACCAAATTCATTATAAAAACGCATTGTCGTTAATTATTAGCCAGCAACTGACTGTTAGTAAAAAAAATAGCGAAATATGGCCAGATTTATTTATTATTTTACCTCTACATCAGCAGCGTTTTTTAAAGCGAGGCTTTAACCAAGTATCACAATGCTGGTTGCCATGTTTAGTAAATGAAAATATTGATTCTCAGAGTTTACAGCGTACAAAGAAAACCCAAGCACAGTCATCACTTAGCAAAGCTAAACGAGTAAAAAACTTACATGGCGCATTTATATGTAATACCGATATGAGCGGAAAAACAATTGCTATCATTGATGATGTGATGACCACAGGAGCAACTCTTAATGCTGCTACCGTCGCCCTTAAAAAGGCTGGTGCTAAGCAAGTTTGGGCATTTGTAACCTGCTTAACACCATTAGGTCATTAATACTTAAGCTAATTAATTAATCGGCATTCGCTCTAAATGTGTGACCAAAAAACAATGCATTGCTCAATAAACGACTGGTGCCGTACCAATAGCCCCTAAATACCGGATCATCTGTCATACCAATCACACTGCCACGACCATACGAATGTGCCACTAAACCAGCCGCTCCCGCTACTTGCTCAACATTCACATCATCGGTAAAGCCAGCTAGTAATGGCTTTTGCGTATACTGCAACACATTTACAAATGGTGCAGCTGACATTTCAAGTAACCAAGTACTATTTTTAAATACTGGTAAGGTGTCACGCTGTAATGAAAAAGTAAGTGGGTGCGTTAAATCGGCTTTAGTATTAAATATCGCTCCAGCAATACGTTGACGCCCAGCTAGATGATCTTTATCACCATAGTTTAAGCCATCCGTTTTGAAGGCGCTGGCAACATCTCGGCGTGATAAATAACTGGTTTTTAATAGTTGTTGATCGACTAAAAACTTAGCCCCACCTTTGTGGCCCCAAATAACTCCACCTTTACGTACCCAAGTTTTAATTGCTATTTTGTCAGCATCTGAAAGCTTATTGTAATTTCCATGAGCCAAAACAATGTGACTGTAATCACTAAGTTCAAGATCACCAAAACGTTCCATTTCCACAATGGTAGGTGCCACACCAACAAAGCGATCTAAGTAATACCACACTTCACCTACTTCATATTGACTAGTCCCTTGGCCACCAACGAGTAATACTTTCGGCGCTTTAACTACCGCTAACGTCCGCGAGCCTAAATCGACACCCTTTGCCGTTAAGCCAGAAGTAATAGGCGTAATCGCAATACCAAACTCATTTTGTGCACTATTTAATAACGACACCCATTGCGGATTTTTTTGAATCCCAGCAGGAATAATAATACTACCCGCAGCAAATTCCTGTGTACTTGCAAGCGATTTAGCTGATAACGAGCTGAGCGCCACACGAGCTTGCACACCTTGCTGTAATAATTTATTAAGCATTTTCGGAGCTAAATAGTTATCCCATTTAAAGCCAAACGCATACTGTGCATCTAACTCAGCAAATTGTGTTTTTTCAGGCTGTTGCCATGCATTTTTACTAACGTCTAAGCCCCAGCCACTTTTGATTGCTGCAAACTCCAAGTTAAAAGCGTGGGCTAACGTCCAACCGGATACATCATAAAAAGTGTTATCAACAAAACGCTTTTGCTCACTAAAAATGGCTTTAACTAAGCGATATTGCGGCTGGGCTAATGGCACAAAATAACTTTTCGCAGAAAAATTCTTACCATCCGCTTTTACTGCTTTATTAAGTGGATAAGCTTTGATCTGATGCTGTTTCAGTAAATCTAAAAAAAGTGCGCTACGTGTTGTATCTGCACCGCCTTGTACTACATAACCTTTATAATCTTCATCATTAGCAAGCTCTATAGCATTATTGTAAAAACTAGCTTGGTAATCGAGTAATGCTTGGCGATTATCTATCGCAGCCTGAAATGTAGATAGGCTCGTAAGCAGCTGGTTTTTAATCGTAAATGCAAAACTCAGCGGTCCATTTATGGTTTCTTGCAGATGACCACGAGAACTTGCTTGCTCAAATAAAATACCCACACCACCATTTACATCTGGATAAGTTGAACCTTTGCCATAGTAAAAATCATCAAAGCTTTCTTCGGTAAAATATAACGCGTTGTGTTCATCCAATGTTTTGGCATGATAGTTACCTATTGCCTTCGTGAGACTGACATTTTCATCAGGGGTGATCGGATGCTTACGTGATGGAATACCTGGCTGAAAGAAAAACGTGCTATTGGGACCCATTTCATGGAAATCAGTAAGAATATTGGGTTTCCAGTAATGAAACTTAGCAATACGAGCACGTGATTCAGGGTGTTGTAGCAGCAACCAATCACGATTTAAATCAAACCAGTAATGGTTAGTACGGCTACTTGGCCAGCTTTCAATATGCTCCCGAGTTTGTGGATCAGACGATAAGTTCATACCGCGATTACTATTCGCCCAATTCGCAAAGCGTGCTAAACCATCGGGGTTTAATGAAGGATCGAGTAAAATAACCGTGTTATTTAATAGCGTATCAATTTCTTTACCTTGCGCCGCAGCTAAATAATATGCCACCAGCAAGGCTGAATTACTACCAGAAGATTCATTGCCATGAACGCTATAACCCATCCAAACGACCGCTGGCTGATCGGTTTCTTTGGCTTTTTCTGGATCGGCTAAACGCGCCAAGTGCGCCTTACGTGTTTGCTCCACATTCGCCAACTTATCAGCTGCGGTGATAGTTAGCATAACGAGCGGGCGCTGCTCATGGGTACGACCAATGACTTCAAAATTAATACGGTCACTTTTTTGTGCCAATATTTCCATATAACGAACGAGTTGATCATGACGTACGTGCCACTGCCCGACTTCATAGCCTAAAACCTGCTCTGGAGTGGGAATCGTTGGATCAAATTTCACATCATCATTGAAATAATATGAAAGCGGTTGTGCTAAACAAGAAAAGCTTAGCAATAGTGTAAAGATTGTTATTATCAAACGCATAGAAAACACTCAGTAAATGATCAATGTTTGCACGCTACCATTGCTTAAAATAGATGCCAAATTTTTACGCTCAACACTGGCGACAACGCGATGAGCGGAGTATGATAACCAGTATCCGAGTAATTTAGTCAAGTATAGTTGTTTTATGATTTCTATTTCCGAAACCGCACAATCGCATTTTGCAAAATTATTAGCTGACCAAGCTGAAAAAACAAATATTCGCGTATTTGTTGTTAACCCTGGCACATCACAAGCGGAATGTGGTGTATCTTACTGCCCTGAAGATGCAGTAGAAGCCACCGATATTCGTCTTCCTTTTAACGGCTTTGATGCTGTAGTTGACACAGAAAGCGCGCCATTTTTAGAAGAAGCTGAAATCGATTTCGTTACCGATAAAATGGGCACCCAGTTAACACTTAAAGCCCCCAATGCTAAAGCCCGTAAAATCGGTGATGACGCAGGACTTAACGAACGTATTCAACACATGTTAGAAACAGAGGTTAACCCTCAGCTTGCTAACCATGGCGGCCAAGTAAGCCTTGTAGAAGTAACTGCTGAAGGTATTGCTGTTCTTCAATTTGGCGGTGGCTGTAATGGTTGTTCTATGATCGATGTCACACTAAAAGAAGGCATTGAAAAAGAAATGATTGCTAAGTTCGATGAAATCACCGGTGTTGCTGATATTACTGATCACAAAGCTGGCGATCATTCTTACTATTAATAGTAGGCAGTCATGCTAAAGCCGCTGATATATCGCTTAGGTTCAGAGCCTAAGCTCAGCTTAAAGCGCTTTTTACGCGGCCTAGCACTGTTTGTGCTAGCCGTGATATTAATCACCCTCGGCTATTATAGCCACTACAGCTTACAAATCATCGGCTTAGTAATTTTAGCCATAGCACTATTCTTCGCCGCTTGGGGCTACTTAGGTATCTTTGCTAATCGCTTTTCGCAGGTATTAGACAGAAAAGATTCCCGTCCAGAAGAAGATCCTGATCTTTGGAAATAGCCAAAGCTCTAGGTTCTATCAAAATACTGCCATGAAAAAGCACTCATCAACAATACCTATTTAATTTGTCGTACTTTATTTCAGTTGTTGCGGGAGCCTGAGTTTATGAAGAACGAACCGACGACCTTCGGGTTATGAGTAGCCCAATTTTCGCACTCACTGAATTTTAGACATAAAAAAACACTCATTTTAAGAGTGTCGATTCATTATTACTTGATTTCAGTGGTTGCGGGAGCCGGATTTAAATAGATGGCCTTTGCTGGCTAATGTAGAGCTGAGACCGACGAGCTATTTATTTCACTGAGTTTCAGGCATAAAAAAACACGCTTTAGGCGTGTCTGTTTAATATTCTAAATTGTAATTGTAATTTCAGTTGGTTGCGGGAGCCGGATTTGAACCGACGACCTTCGGGTTATGAGCCCGACGAGCTACCAGGCTGCTCCATCCCGCGCCTGAAATATTAAGTGTTATTTTACTTCTTACTTAATTAAAGAAGTCAGCCAACTCACTAAAGAATTGGTTGCGGGAGCCGGATTTGAACCGACGACCTTCGGGTTATGAGCCCGACGAGCTACCAGGCTGCTCCATCCCGCGCCTGTATATTTTAAGTCTATTGACTAGTGATTTTTAACTCTCACCAAGAGTTTACAGTAACCGCTTCTTTAAAAGAATTGGTTGCGGGAGCTGTGAAAGGTGAAGAGTGAACCGACGACCTTTTAAAACTTCCAATGCACCAAATCATTTAATAAAATTGGTTGCGGGAGCCGGATTTGAACCGACGACCTTCGGGTTATGAGCCCGACGAGCTACCAGGCTGCTCCATCCCGCGCCTGTAATTTCTTTTTCAACGGTTTCGCGTTATTTGCGAGCCTGTTTCGAAGAGAGCGCTATAGTATAGGAATCATATTATAATGCAACAGTTAAACTGCTTAAAGCTGTTCAACCGAACAAAAAGCAAACAAATAGAGTAATTAAAGCGCTCTTTGGTGTGGACTGATCATTTTTTGCCACTCCCAATCAGGGTGACCCATCACTATAAAGTCAGGGTTCTCTGTACTCTCACGCTGATTGTAGGTTAATGGATTAAATTCAGCATCAGTAATACAGCCACCTGCTTCTTCAACAATTATTTGCGATGCTCCCGTATCCCACTCACCTGTTGGCCCTATCCGTAAAAAACAGTCAGCTTTACCCTCAGCAACAATACATGCTTTTAAAGAGCATGAACCTACAGCAACTGTTGTAAACTGCGCGTTCAAGTATTGACTAACAGCTTCAATTTTTTGACGACGACTAACAGCCAAAGTTAAGTTATCTGGAGTGGCAACATTGATCTGCTGCTCTACGCCATCAACACGCTTAAATGCACCATTTTGATAACTGGCAAAATAAGTTGTCTCTTTCGCTGGCCAATAAATCACCCCAAGCACTGGGCGATTGTTTTCAATCAAAGCGATATTTACCGCAAAGTCGCCGCTTTCTAAAATAAACTCACCGGTACCGTCCATTGGATCGAGTAACCAATAGCGCTGCCAATCTTGCCTATCTGCTAAAGCAGGGATTGGTGTTTCTTCTGACATAATAGGAATATCTGGCGCTAGTGCTTTTAATCCAGCAACTAACACATCGTTAGCGGCTAAATCGGCTTTAGTGACAGGTGTGTGATCTGACTTTTCTTGCTGGCCAATATCATCTTTCTTGTAAATAGCCATAATCGCAGCACCAGCGCTTTGCGCAAGCTCAATACATGGCTCAAGTAATTCAATCATTCGCAGCTCCTGATTCTAAATGCTTAGTTAATAATAGCAAAGCTGCAACGCTTCGTGCTTCGGTGAAGTCTGATTGTTGTAATAATGACTGCCAATCGGTTAATGGCCACTTAACAACCACTAATGGTTCTGGCTCGTCCCCAACTAAAGTTTGCGGATAAAGTTGTTGGGCAAACAATATGTGCATAGTCGCATTAAAGTAACTGGGTGCCATTGAAACCACTTTAAGTGGCTGAAGTTGCTCAGCACCAAAGCCAACTTCTTCTTTTAATTCTCGGTTTGCTGCTTGTTCTGGTGTTTCGCCAGGATCAATTAAGCCTTTTGGGAAGCCCAGTTGATAATCATTAGTGCCAGCACAATATTCTCGTACTAACAGTAATTCATTATCAGCTGTTAATGGCACTATCATTACAGCCCCTCGGCCACCGCCGCGGATCCGTTCGTATTGACGCTGTTCGTCATTTGAAAATTTTAATTCAAGTGATTCCACCGTAAATAATCGGCTTTTAGCAACAACTTCGGTGCGAAGAATTTGTGGTGGTGTTGGGTGCTTTTTCTGTGTCATTGGCATTAATTTGCTATCATGGCAGTTAGTTCAATAATAAACCCTATAAGATGAATTTCCTATGTTAAATTGGTCAAAAATCGATACTGTGCTGCTAGATATGGATGGCACTTTGCTCGATCTCCATTTTGATAATCACTTTTGGCTGACAGTGATCCCTGAGCAACTCGCTATCGCAAAGAATATTAGTTTGGCACAAGCCCAAGCGGATATATTAAAACGCTATCAAGCCGTTAGCGGTCAAATCCAATGGTATTGCTTAGATTACTGGGAACAACAACTTAATTTACCTATTATGGAGCTAAAATATCAGCATCAGCACCTCATTAAAATGCGTGAGGATGTACCAGCATTTTTAACGTCGTTGCGAAAAGCAGGTAAAGAGTTGATTTTACTTACCAACGCACACCCGGAAAGTGTCATGCTCAAGTTTGAAAAAACCAATATTGATAACTATTTAGATGGTGTGGTGTCGACTCATCAATATGGTGTGAGTAAAGAGCAGCAAAGCTTATGGCAGCAAGTACAACTCGATTTAGGTTTTGATAAGCAGCGTACGCTGTTCGTTGACGACAGTTTAGCGGTACTAAACGCCGCAAAAGAATATGGTATTGGCCATTTATTGGCGGTTGCAAACCCAGATAGTAAACAACCGCACAATGAAATCAGTGACTATTTGAGCGTCACTGATTTTCGTGACATGCTGCCTTAATTTTTAGGGTAGCGAGCCTCTAAGCCTTGATATACAAGCTTTGCAAAATCAGCATGTTCCGTATTCAGGCTTTTAACGACCTCAACTAAATGCTCGTTATCTTCTTTGCCATGCCATTCTTTAATGTAGCTACCATCTTTATAACCATGATCTTGGCGGAAAAAATTAAGCGTATTTTTACCTACATAGCCTCGATATAAATCATCAATATCCATACCTATTTGCGCCATACATCCAGCGAAGGCTGCGGCATTAAAGGTTTTCTCAGCGACGGCTGACGCGGCGAGAATTTCTAACGTTTGTTTGAAATCATCAGCTTGTTGCGGTGCACTTAACTGTTGTTCCAACTGCTTAGCAAGCTCTAAATAACTGGTCTCACCATCAATTCGTAACGATAAACCGAAGTGAAAAATATCAACCAATTCTAAAATAACTTGCTCGGTATCTGGAGTTTGCTTTTTCCACCATTTCCAACCGTAATGATCAAGCATTTCAGCGCATTCAACCCAAATAGCGCGATACCATTCAAAGCCTTGGCTAAACCATTGATCATGAACTTTGGTGTTCATGGCATTTTGCATTTCTAGCATCACCACTAGTTTATTTAAATTGGCAGACATATCTCTTCCAGTTACTATTTTAATTGTAGTTAATAATACAGATAAATACTCTTCGATGAAATCGATTCTACGTGCTGATTGTGGTTAATACGCAGAGGTCGCTAACACAAATATTGCCAATATAGCTAAGGGCATTTCATTACGCGGCACCCGAGGATATTTTGCTAACTGAAAACTGACGGCTACCTACCTGTAGTAAATTCTTGCCATGAATTAATCAGATCAACAAAATCTTCAAAACCACAGCCACTACTTAAACCATTTTCCTCGAGCATAAGCTCATCATCTTGATAAGCAAATAAATCTTCAGAGTCTTGGTGCAAGGCATGGGCTTCAAAAATGGCTTCATCTTTATTTAAGATCAAATCAATTTCTTGGCCCTGTAGCGTTAACGGCTCAAAACTACTTGATACTGAGGCTATTAAAGCTTGTACCATAGCAATTTTGTCTTTGCCGATCTCTTCATTTAACCAACGGCCAATAACCGCATGTTCACTGCTAATTTTAATCCGCAGGCCACTTATTGGATCGCGTATAAATTGGTATTCCATAACTTTACCTAAATACAACTAATGATCGGGATTATACCCTAGTCAGTGCTGAATAAATAAAGCCAGTGACAAAAATAGCGCTAAAAAGCGCTATTCTTTGAAGTGATACAGCTACCGATAAGATCTAAACCGCGCGGCATCAATGATTGCCCAAATATAGACGATCGGCAGTAATATAAAACCAATCGCAACATAAATAAGCGCGCCACTAATAACCCACGCTAGGAAGAAACCAATTGCCGCCATGATCCGGCCTTGAACTAACTGCCCTAAACCTGGGAAAAATATATTACAAATCGCTGCGATAACATTACCGCCTGAACCTTGCTCTGCCATGTTAACCTCAATTATTAATTTAATTTTATTCTTATCTACTTACATTCTTCATGCCAATTATTTAGTTATTAAAAATCAATATGTTAAAATCAACGGTAATACGAAGAACTAGCTAAAATCGTGATTTTTACTAAATATAAGTCAAATTGGCGATATCACTTCACACCATTGATCTAGCTTAGCTAAAAAATGACTATAAATGAATCATTAAGTTTTTAAAGCCTTTAGACTATGTATTAAATTAACTGGTTATAAAAACAGTATTTTATTTAGCCTAACAAAAACACCTGTTATACTGCTTTTAATATTGATTGAAAAGGCGTGATGATGGACGTTTCAGAATTACTCGACGGTTTAAATGATAAACAACGGGATGCAGTTGCAGCCCCACTCCAAAATATGCTGGTGCTTGCTGGCGCAGGCTCTGGGAAAACTCGAGTACTCGTTCATCGTATCGCATGGTTAATGCAGGTTGAGCAAGCCTCCGCTTATAGTATTTTTGCAGTAACCTTTACCAATAAAGCAGCTAAAGAAATGCGCACGCGCGTTGAACAAGCCCTTCAAGCACCAGTAGGTGGTATGTGGATTGGTACTTTCCATGGCTTATCACACCGTATTTTGCGCGCCCACCATCGCGAAGCAAACTTACCAGAAGCGTTTCAAATTTTAGACTCTGATGATCAACTTAGAATGATCAAACGCTTATTAAAAGCCATGAATATTGATGACAAAAAATGGCCTGCAAAACAGTTTGGCTGGTATATCAGCGCCAAGAAAGATGAAGGTCTGCGCCCCAAAGATATCCAAGCTTACGACATCAACGAACAAATGATGCTTAAAGTTTACACCGCTTATCAAGAAGCATGTGATCGAGCAGGATTAGTTGATTTTGCCGAAATCTTATTACGTAGTTTTGAAGTACTAAAAAATAATCCAACCTTACTACGTCACTACCAGCAACGTTTTGCCCATATGCTAGTAGACGAGTTTCAAGATACCAACACCATTCAATATGCATGGCTTAAATTATTAGCCGGCGATACCAACAGCATCATGATCGTAGGTGATGATGACCAAAGTATTTACGGTTGGCGTGGTGCTAAAATTGAAAACATTAAGCGCTTTTTGACCGATTTTAAAGCCGAAACTATTCGCCTTGAACAAAACTATCGCTCTACTGCCACGATTCTAAAAGCGTCTAATGCACTTATTCAAAATAACTCAGACCGAATGGGTAAAAGCCTCTGGACTGATGGCAATGATGGTGAACCTATTTCTGTTTATGCCGCTTTTAACGAATTAGACGAAGCGCGCTTTGTAAGCAGCAAATTACGCAGCTGGTTAAACGCTGGTAATGCCCTACAAGATGCGGCGATTTTATATCGTAGTAACGCGCAATCGCGGGTACTTGAAGAAGCCATGTTACAAGAAGGCTTGAAGTACCGCATTTACGGCGGTATGCGCTTCTTTGAACGTCAGGAAATTAAAGATGCGCTGGCATATTTACGGCTCGTAGGTAATCGTCAGGATGATGCTGCATTTGAGCGAGTGATTAACACTCCTGCTCGTGGCATTGGCGATAAAACCTTAAGCCATATTCGCGATTGTGCGCGTAGCGAATCATTGCCATTATGGTACGCCGCCAAAGCCATCGTAGAACAACAACATTTATCAGGACGTGCGGCGACGGTTGTTACTAAGTTTGTTGAACTGGTAGAACATATTGAAGATAAAATTGGTGACCTCACTTTAGAAGAGCAAGCGAAATACGCTATTCAAACATCTGGTTTAATGGCGATGTATCAAGCAGAAAAAGGCGAAAAGGGCCGCGCCCGGGTAGAAAACTTAGAAGAGCTGATCAGCGCCTGTGGCCAATACGAACTCCCGGAAGATGAAGAGTTTAGCTCACCACTGCAAGGATTCTTGGCTTATACCTCACTGGAATCCGGTGATGGTCAAGCTGAAGAACATGAAGATGCAGTGCAAATGATGACGTTGCACTCAGCGAAAGGCTTAGAGTTTCCACTCGTATTTATGGTTGGTGTTGAAGAAGGCATGTTCCCATCTCAACAAAGTAATGAAGAATCAGGTCGGTTAGAAGAAGAGCGTCGTCTTTGTTATGTCGGCATGACTCGCGCCATGGAAAAACTCTATATTAGCCATGCCGAGAGCCGCCGTCTTTATGGTCAAGAAAAGTACCACAGTCCATCACGCTTTTTACGTGAAATGCCTGAAGATTGTATTGAAGAAATTCGTATTAAAACTCAAGTATCGCGACCACCCGCAGCAGGACGATTTAGCTCATCAGTTAGTCATGCCGTATTTGAAGAAAGTGGCTTTAGCTTAGGACAACACGTATTACATGCAAAATTTGGTATGGGAACGGTTATTAATTACGAAGGCAGTGGCGCTCAATCTCGCGTACAAGTGAATTTTGATGACTTTGGTAGTAAGTGGTTAGTAACTGTTTATGCACGACTACAAGCCATTTAACTCGTTAATAAGTAATATCCTACCGCAAATTGCCTATGCTAAACATAGGCAATTGCTACTCATTACTGGCGAACAAAACTGGTGTTATCAACAGGCTAATGAGTTACTCAAGCAACTTTGCCATCCGCTTGTTAAGGTATTATCAACTAGTGGCGAACTCACTGACAGTAGCTGGCCTGAACATACTCATCAAATTCTTGGCCAAGAATTTCAGCATGTTATTTATGACGGTTTTAGTGGCTTAGTGCCAGACAAATTTGCCGCTCTTAGTGGCACTGTTCAGGCTGGCGGTTTATTTATTGTATTGTTGCCAGAACTTGATGATTTACACTATTGGTGTGACCCAGCACTGACCGCCTTTCAATCATTTGCTCAACAACAACAGCAGAGTTATTTTAACCAACGCTTGGCACGCTTACTCCAGAGTAATTTGTATCTGCACCTGAGCCAACAATCAGGCTGGCAAACGTTACCAGAAACAAGCCAGCTAGCAGGTAAAATAAACCTAACTGAACAGCAATTTTGCATCGAGCAAATCATTAGAACTGCCAACGGTAGAGCCAATCGCCCTTTATTGATCAGCGCAGATCGTGGCCGTGGAAAATCGGCGGCTTTAGGGCTTGCTGCTGCAACACTTAACGATAAAAAAATACTCATTTGTGCACAGCAGTTTAACGCCCTACACAGCTGTTTTAAACACTTTGCCGCAGCACGAGGATTAAGCTATCAAACTCGGGATAAACAACTCGCCAACTTGCATTATATCGCACCCGATCAATTACTAAATGAACTACCTGACTGTGATGTATTGTTGGTTGATGAAGCTGCTGCGATCCCAGTACCATTATTAATTAAAATGCTCACGCATTATCCCCGCATTATATTTGCCAGCACTATGGTAGGTTATGAAGGGAATGGCCGCGGGTATACTTTAAAATTCAAACGTTACCTAGAGCAACATTATAAAAATATGCATAGTGTTACTCTAGAGCAACCAATTCGCTTCGCAGCGAATGATCCGCTAGAACAGCATATTTGTAATTTGTTAGCACTTGACGCCGATTATCAAGATATTACGCTAGACACCAGCGCTCTGCTCTATTCTGAACTGACTCCCCAACACCTTGCTGAAAATGAAGCACTACTGCGTCAAGTCATTGGGCTATTAGCATTAGCGCATTATCAAACTAGCGTAAATGACTTGCGCCACTTACTCGACGCGACAGAGCAACGCATCTTTGTATGTCAGCAACAAGGCGTTATTATTGCAGTATGCCTAATTGCGATTGAAGGCGGTTTAACCGCAGACTTGAGTCAACAGGTTGTTAGTGGTCAACGTCGCCCACAGGGGCATTTGATGGCGCAAACATTAGCACAGTTAAGTGCTAATGCTGACGTACTAACAAGGTTGTGTGCTCGTGTTGTGCGCATTGCTGTAGCTCCATCACAGCATAGTAAATGTATTGGCTCACAACTTATTGCTCATTGTGAACAGCAACTAGCATCGAGCTGTGACTGGTTTGGAGCCAGCTTTGGCGCTAATGCGAGCCTACTCAAGTTTTGGCAAATGGCGGGGTTTAGTTTAGTTAAACTAGGCTTTATCCAAGATAAAGCGACTGCAGAACATGCAGCTCTTGTGGCTAAAAGTTTAACTGATCGCAGCTCGCTAATTAAAAATCTGAAAACTGATTTTCAATCAGACTTTGCATTGCAACTACTTGATCATTTCAATCAGTTAGATCAACAATTAGTCGAACAAGTACTGCGTGACTGTGCTCAACATAACGCTGATAACATCCAAGATACACGTCTAGCTGCATTACTAACAACAGATTACCAAATTTTTACCATCAAACCTTTATTGTGGCGGACACTTTGGTGCACACCAAGCAGCTTATCTAATTGCGATGAAAATACCAAATGTCTTTTTATTAGACTAATATTACAAAACTGGTCATCACAAAAGGCACAAATAGTTTTACAGATCCGTGGTAAAAAATCACTCGATAAACTATTCAAACAGGCTGTTACTAATTGGTATGAACAATACTTACTTAAAAAATTACCTTAGCGTTCTTTTCTTCTTTTCATTTTCACATAGCAATTTCGCCTATGCCGAGAACAAGCCAGCGATAAAATTAGGCATGTCTACCGCGTTAACAGGACCTGCCAAACAAATTGGTGAACAACTTTACCTAGGTAGTAATATCTATTTTAACAAGCTAAATAAAAACGCAGGTATCAACGGAGCACACGTAGAATTAATAGTCGCCGACGATGGTTATGAACCAAAACGCGCAGTAAGTAATACTCGTCGCTTTATTTATCAAGACAAAGTAGATGCGCTATTCGGTGCAATGGGAACTCCAACAAGCTTTGCTGTTTTACCAATCCTTGAACAACTGCAAATTCCATATTTAATGCCTTACAGCGGCGCTAAATTTTTGCATTATCAGCCAACAATTAATGTATTCAACATAAGAGCTAGCTACGATGATGAAGCTGACGAGCAAATAAAATACCTAGTCGAAGAAAACAATCACACACGTATTGGGTTTTTAATTCAAGCAGATGAATTTGGTCTTGTAGTAGAATCTGGATTGCGAGAATCGCTCGCCAAACATAATCTAAAGCCAGTTAAAGTCGCGCGCTATCAACGAAACAGTAATGAGATAATGAGCGCCTTAGAAATACTAAAAGCCAGTGGTGCTACTGCCATTTGCTTAGTAGGCACATACAAACCATTATCTGAATTTATAAATAGTGCCCATGAACAACAGTTTATGCCTGACTACACCAGCATATCTTTTGCCTCAAGCAATGACTTATTTGCTCGCCTAAAATACTCCAGTAAACTTATGGCGACCGAAGTAGTCCCTAACCCTAATAAATGTAACGCCTATTGGTGCACTGAATTCTTAAAAGATATGGCTGCAGCGCAAATTAACACACCTAATCGTCTGCACTTTGAAGGCTATCTCAATGCAATGGTGTTTAGCGCCGCAGCACAACGCTGCCCGCAACCACTGCAACATAATTGTTTAATGCAGCGCCTAAATATTATTTTTAGTGAAGATAAACAAATAAACGCGTTATTCGTCAATAAAACTGATAAGAATAAGCATACTGTCTATCGCTCTGTGTTTTAACAAAATAGCTGCGCTTTCTAAATAATGTTCTATTATTAAGCTATATATTTAGGAGGTGAGGACACTATGGACTTAATTAATTTTAGAGTAGGCCAGAAAACAATTTCATTAAAAATTCTCGACATACTTTTAACTGAACGCTTTGAAGATAATTTAACCTCATTACCTAACGACAATAAAAGTTTTATTGGTGTTAAAGACTATATGGAAACCCCCACTCCAATATTTGATCTAGGTATTATTCTCAACAAACAATCAACACAAGAAACCAATCAATCATTAGTCGAATTATTTAGCGAGTGGCAACAAAAGCAACAAGAATGGTTTACTGCACTAGAGAATAGTATCAAACATAATCAGCCGTTTAATCATAATACCGACGTTCAGCAGTCAAATTTTGCAAAATGGTACAGTCATTTCAAAACTGAAAATGAAGATCTCAAAGCAATTATAGAACGCTTTAAAACCCCTCATAGTCGGCTATATACAAAAGCGAATAAATTAATCGAGTTGGTAAAACAAAACAACGAAAAACAAGCGCTAGTTGAACTGAGCATAGAGCGTAACAGCAACTACATGCAACTCATCAGATTGTTTGAATCTGCCAAAGAACAGATCTTGCTCGATCATAAACCCATTATCATCTTCACC
>NZ_JACJFH010000080.1:0-23112 GCF_014164495.1 Pseudoalteromonas sp. SG41-5
GCGACGGCGAGATTATTTGGAAGGACTAGCCTATTTCGTACAGGTAGTAGTGCAAATCGATTGGAAAAATATGGATGTGAGTGATGTAATTGAAACTTAATAATTATTTTTGGGGATCCCTTAGGCTAATGTCCATCGGCAGTGTCCTGTTGGCGGCTCAGAACAGGCTGTGGCTATTAAAGTTACTTCATCTTTCGCGGAGGTTTTTCTCATAGCACCACTTCGTGCACCTTCATTTAAAGCGGCTTCTAAACTGTCTTCGACAAACTGACGTTTGACTCGAAATACAGTTGAAGAGCTCACTTGAACCGCTTCACATATTTGATCTGTTGTATATCGACAACGGTCCGCTTTTAATAAAATGGCGGCTCGTTTGTACTTTCGAACATTGACCATGCCTTTTTTGCAGTAGTTAACTAATTCGCATTTTTCTTCTGCTGATAATTCAACAATATACTTTCGGTTCATAACAATATTAAATGAGTAAATATGAGTTAAAGGATCGTCAATTAGGATAAAAGTTCATTATGAATAAAGAAGAGTTGCCGTCGTTCACTGTGAAACAAGGGCAGTATTTGGCATTTATTACTACACAAAAGTGAATGGTGTTGCACCTGCTGAAAATGATTTTGAGCGTTATTTTGGAACTGCATCATCAAGTGTTCATGCAATGATTTTAACGCTTAAAAAGAAAGGGTTCATCACTTCAACTGCTGGAAAAAGCCGAACGATAAAGCTATTGATAGGAATAAATCAGTTGCCTGAATTTAAGTAAGGCAACTGATCAGAACTTCTGTGAACGAGTACTAGAACCTAGAACCTAGAACCTCAGTCGCGATATAAAATCGCTGCTACGATTTTTTCAATATCTTATCTTTAAAGTCGAGTACTTTACCAATACCTGAGCCTAGCTTCATTAAGCTTTGTAGCTGTTCAGGGCTTAAGCGCTGTAGTTCTGAAGACCACTTAGTGACGGTTTCGAGTAGATCATGAATTTCATGCATTTGTTGCTGGGCAAACTTTTCATCGTCGTTGGTTGCAGGCTCTAACAAATTATCTCTGAGTAAACTGAGAGTAGGGTCAATCTCACGCTTTTTACGCTCTTCAAATACGCGGTTTGCCATATCCCAAATACTGCCAGCGGGTGCGTAGTATTCTTTTCTGTCACCTGGAATATGCTGCACTTTAATTAAGCGCCAAGATTGTAATTCTTTGATACCCATACTGACATTACCGCGAGATATACTCAGGGCGTCGGCGATTTCGTTCGCTGTCATTGGCTCTTTGGTTATGATCAATAAACCACACATTTGGCCGATTGTGCGATTAAAACCCCAACGACTGCCCATTTCGCCACAGTGCATTACAAAGGCAAAGTTCTTATCTGATAACGTCATTGCTTCTCAAGTTTCAATAAATAATGAAATTAATGCTAGCACGCTGAATATGTTTAGCAAGATTTACTGAGCAATACGCTGAATTTTCCTTGGCTGAATCAAGCCTATGGGATTATGTGCTGGTACTAGGGCGTGTTGACCTTTGTGGATTAAAATTTGTTCACTCTAGGGGGGATTTAATGGCGGCGCGAGATTTGTAACCTAGTGGGCTAAGTAAAAATCGAGCAACAAAGAGTTAATCGCCCCTAGGAAGAACCCTAAGGGCAGCGCGTGTTTGGCATTGATGCTGCGTTATCGCCTATTTATGGGGAACAACCACACTACATAGGCTCTGCCTTGCCTAAATACCAAACACACTGCTGCAAAATTAATCACAAAAGGTCAACACGCCCAAATGTCGTTCAGAACAAGTTATATCACTAAAGTTTGATTTAGATTAATTTTTACTCATCTAGAGTCGCGTAAGGTGTACACTAAATTACGACAACTAATTTATTAACAACAACTACTCAATAACAACTTCGCAACAACAAGGAACGAGCAATGAAAGCAGCCGTTAATAGTACTTACAAAGGCAAATTAGAAATTTCAGACTTACCCATTCCAACCGTTGGAGTCAATGATGTTTTAGTTAAAATAGCCGCATGTGGTGTGTGTCATACTGATTTACATGCCTGTCATGGTGATTGGCCAGTAAAGCCTAAAATGCCGTTAGTTCCAGGGCATGAAGGTGTTGGAGTGATCGAACAGCTGGGTAGCAATATTACTCATTTAGAAATTGGTGATCGTGTTGGCATTCCTTGGCTATACAGTGCATGTGGTCATTGTGAATTTTGTTTAGAAGGTAAAGAGACCTTATGTCTTTCACAGCATAATACCGGTTACTCAGTTGATGGTAGTTACGCAGAATATTGCTTAGCCGATGGGAACTATGTTGTAAAGATCCCTGAAGGCTTAGGTTTTTCAGAAGCTGCGCCATTATTTTGTGCCGGTGTTACAACCTATAAAGCGCTAAAAGTGTCAGGGGCTAAGCCAGGACAATGGGTCGCTATTGTTGGTGTAGGTGGGCTTGGGCATCTTGCGGTGCAATATGCAAAGGCAATGGGCTTTAATGTAATTGCAGTGGATACTGGTGTTGAAAAACTGGCTTTAGCAAAAGAGTTAGGTGCAGATATCACACTTGACTTTAAAGAATGTGTACCGAGTGAGGCTATATTTGAGCAGGTAGGGGGCGCACATGCTGTGGTATGTACCGCTGTATCAAAGCCGGGGTTTGAGCAAGCTTATAAGAGTGTTCGCCGTGGTGGAAAATGCGTGTTAGTTGGCCTGCCTCCAGAGGATATGCCGTTGCCTATTTTTGATACTGTACTCAATGGTGTTTCTGTTGTTGGCTCAATTGTTGGCACACGTAGAGATTTACAAGAATGTTTGGAGTTTGCTGCACAGGGCAAAGTCAAAGCAATTATTGAAGAAAAACGTCTTGAAGATATCAATGACATATTTGACGATATGCTCAAAGGTGAAATTAATGGCCGTATAGTAGTCACTATGTAAACGTAAAAAAGCGCACAAGCATTTTGTGCGCTTTTACAGCTTATAACTTAAAGCTTATAGCTCAAAGTTAGCTTCGCATTGCGTTCTTCGCCTGGCATACCACCTAAAAACATTGCTTTTGAGTAATAAACTTTATTAAACAAATTATTTAAATTTAGCTGTAAGCCCCATTTATCAGTGTTATAACTTAACGCAGCATCATAAATAGTATAGCTTGGTACATAACCATCAGGAATGCCGAATGATGACGAATTAGTACTGCGATCATCAACATACTTTACGCCCGCACTTAATTTTAGTGGCTGGGCTAGTTCAAACCACTGAGCACTGTATGTTAACCATGTGCTTGCTGTTACATAAGGCACACCTTTTTGACGCGCAGCAAATGTGCTCACATTAGGGTTTTTCTGTTCACGCGCATCTTGATAAACACCATTGATATTGACCTTCCATTGATCATTTAAATAGGCATTTAGATCAAGCTCGACACCACGGGTTTTTTCTTCACCATTAAAGTAATTTTTTGGGACCGATGGATCTGGCTTTGTATCATCATAGGCAGGGTTTGCATATTCTAAGTTAGTACGTGCAGTGTCAAATACCACGAATGAGGCGAGTAGCTGATCGTCAAAGCCTTTCATTCTAATACCTAAATCAGTACTCAGTGACTCAGCATCTTCACGGTCGGCTTCATTACCTGCCACAGAGCCTAAAACGCTATACGCGGTGCGGCCTTTTGAATGATTAATGAAAATAGAAACATCATCGCTTGGTTTGTACGTCGCGCCTAAGTTATAGGTTAAGCCGTTATCTGAAGTGCTGGCTTCTGGGGTTGCAGCAGCGGCACTAGCACGATAACGGGCATCAACACCTAAATGTTCATATTTTTGAGTAATTTCGTTGTATGCTACACCAATACGAGTTGTGAAGGTGTTATTGATGTAAGCAACATGTTGCAGCCCTAAGCCCCATGCCTGCACTTTCTTATTGTAGTTACTGGTTTTTAGCGGATCGTAATCATTAAACTGGCCATCACTCCAATTGGGGTTACGGATATCTAAAATATAAGGTAAAGAGCCTTGATAAGTTACATCGCCATTTTTATCTTTGAGAATATAGTCTTTATCCCAAATAGAATACTGAGTGAAGCGTATATCGCGGTCTTCATAATTAGCATTGACCAAAAATTCGTTTTCTATATCACCGAAACTAAAGTCATAGCGTAAATCTGCAAAGTATTGCCATGACTTTTCATCAGCCTCTACTTGGCGATATTCTTGACGGCGTGCAGCAAATGGATAAAGTACATCATCAACTACCAATGGCGCACGAGGATCAGCATTGATCACACCGTTGCGTTGCCAATACACATAATTATAGGCACCTGTTTGTCTGGCAAAGCTTGACTCATAATTACGGTATTGCAATTGCTGATTTAAAAATAAGTCATCCGTTAAGTAATAATTATGAGTGAGTTTAAAGCGTAGCTCTTCACCTTCATTATCTTTTGCCATCGGAGATATAATACCGCGATGACCAAATTTATACGGCGTTAAACCATCGTTAGCGGCAAGTGAATTAGCGAGTTGTTCACGTTGTGCATCAGAGAGTTGCAGCCCCGCTGAGGTTGGATCGTTAACTAAATCATCCGCAGTCACTTGGCCGGCGGTTTTACCATTTACCGACTGCGCATTATAAATACGGATAGGGTGGCCAATGGAATCAACTGCAATTGCATCTTTAATATAAGCGGCTGAGATCATAATATTTTGGCGATCACTAACTACATATTTTAATGCGCCGTAGATCTCATCACGGTCATCTTTTAAATCACGATAGCCGTCACTGCGCGCGGTTTTTGCATTCACTCTGTATGCTAGATTTTCGGTAATTGCGTTGGTGCTATCAATTGATAATGAATAGGTATTCCATTGACCAATTTCCGCTTGTATGTTGTGCTGCTCTGTAAACTGTGGCTTTTTTTCAATCAAGTTAATAACACCACCTGCGCTGCCCATGCCATATAAACCAGTGGCGGGACCTTTTAATACTTCTACGGCCTCCACATTAGTTAGTGATCGAGTTGGATTGAATGTGTTTCCTAGGCCCGCACCGCCATACATACCATCATAAGTATAATTTGCACCAAGGCCACGGATCACTAAATTGTCGCCAATTCCGTAGTTATTACCTGCTTGGGTTACACCACTGATATTACGCGCTAAGTCTTGTAAGTTATCAACGCCTTGCGAGTTTATAAGTTCCTGATCGACGATAACGATAGGCGCAGGTGTTTCCATTAACGACATATCAGACTTTGTTGCTAAACCCGAATTTAATACAACATGATTTTGCTTTTGATAAACCGTGATGCGTTCAAGATCGGATTGTTCGGCCGCAGTTGCATTATATGCTGTTAAACAGGCTAGGGTAATTAGAGAGAATTTATGCGTTGTCATAGTCATTACCATTAAAAAATTTTCGTAATGATAATGTGTGGCATTTGTATTTCAAGTTTTAATTATCTAAAAAAGGCAATTATTTAAACCTACCCCAAGCTGCTTACCTTTTGCTTTCAAAATATTAATATATTAACAACGTATTTAGTTAGCTGTTAGTTTAACCCTTGCTTAATGATGGAGTTAGCTTAACGCTAACTCCACACATTTATTTATAAGCAACACCTGCTTTCATCACAAATGCTACATTTTCTAGCAAGGTTATGTCTTGCAGTGGATTGCCTTTAACGGCAATGATATCTGCTGCAAAGCCTGTTTTAATTTGCCCTAGTTGATTTTCAACTTTTAACAGTTTTGCGCCATTAATCGTTGCTGCTTGAATTGCCTGTAGTGGCGTCATGCCAAACTCAACCATTCTCGAAAACTGTTTTGCATTATCACCATGTGGGTAAATTGCGGCATCGGTACCAAACACCATATTTACGCCAGCCTTTACTGCTCGGCTAAAACTATCACGCTGTTTTTTAGAAACTTGGCGCTCTTTTGCTAGGTTTTCTTCGGCTACACCATTTTGCTCACCAAACGTGAGGGTATACTCAGTGTTATAAATATCCATTGAAAACCAAGTGCCGTGTTTTTTTGCCAGTTTAATTGCTTCATCGTCAACAAAACTGACATGTTCAACACTGTCTGCACCGGCTTTAATGGCTGCGGTAATACCACTGGTACCATGTGCATGTGCAGCAACCGTTAAACCGCGCATATGTGCTTCATCAACAATGGCAGTCATTTCTTCTAATGAATACTGTTGAATACCTACTTTTGTGCCCTTAGAAAATACTCCGCCAGTGGCGCAAAACTTAATAACATTGGCACCGTACTTAATGTTTTCGCGTACTTTTGCACGAACAGCCCATGGGCCATCAGCCACACCTTCGGCAGTGTATTTCATTTCAGGAGGTAGACGGTTGTTGTCACAGTGACCACCCGTTACACCCAAAGAGGGGCCAGCAGCCCAGATGCGAGGGCCAATAATATCGCCTGCATTAATGCCGTCACGTACTGCAATGACACTGTAACCTTCGGCGCCCACGTTACGTAAAGTTGTAAAGCCCGCTTTTAAGGTTTTTTCTGCAAAATAGGCCGCTTTAATCGCTTTACGTGGCACTGACTGACCGATACGTTCACTACGAGGGACTGTTGGATCGCTGGTTAAGTGTACGTGCATATCCATCAGGCCAGGCAGAATGGTTAACTCGGGCAACTTAATATGGTCATCACCTTGTTGTAGGGGTGGCATGGTGCCACTACTGATTTTAGTAATAATACCGTCATCGATTTGAATAAGCGGTGCATTAATAAGCTTGCCATTATTTACGTCTAGCATTGCTTTAGCACTAACGTACGTTGTTGCTTGTGCGCTAAAAGCGCTGACACACAGTAAGCACAAAGGGACAGAAAGTGATAATTTATTCATTTATTTTCTAATTTTTGATTATTTTATATAGCAATGTAGCAAGCAGTTTTTAGGCTGTAAACAAAACGCGATAAGTATCGTATTTTCTTTATTTAGCGATTTGAAAGCTGCATACTTGCGCTAACTTCTTATACTCAGGGATCATTATGAAAAAATTTAAGTTAACCTTGCTTGTCGCTGGTGTACTCAGCGCTTTGTCTGCGTGTTCAAATACGGCTAATAATAATTTAAATAAGCCACAATCAGCATTAACAAGTGAAACTGCCAGCGCAACAACACAACAATTAAATAGCTTGGTTGAGCAGTACTTTGTGGATTCGTTGCAATTTAGCCCTCTTGATGCCACTTATATTGGCTATAACCAATACAACAACCAATTTACAGCACCGATTACCGAGCAAAACCGAGCTCAGCAGCTTGCTTTTTATAAAGATTATCAGCAACGTTTAGCGGCGATTGACCAGCAGCAGTTAACCGGTCAAGCCTTATTAAGTTATGAAATACTGGCACGGGATTTAGCATTAACAATCGAAGGTTTTCAATTCCCGAGTTACTTATTACCAATTAACCAAATGTCTGGCGCTCACAATACGTTTGCAGGCTTTGGATCGGCGCAAAGTGCGCAGCCATTTGCAAGCTACCAAGATTATGAAAATTTCGTCGCGCGTGCTGAAGGTTTTGTAACTTGGTTAAGCAGTGTGCAAGATGCTATGCAGCAAGGGGTAAATGAAGGCATTGTTTTACCAAAGCCATTAGCTGAAAAGTTATTACCGCAATTTCAAGCGCATATAGTTACCAGTGCAGAACAATCTTTATTTTATAGTCCGATAAAGCAGCTTCCAGAGCAATTCACAGCAGCGCAAAAGCAACAACTCACTGACCAATATAGTGCACTTATTATGGATAAGTTGGTCCCAGCGTATACAAAAATGAGCGAGTTTTTAGCGACCACTTATATACCAAATAGCCGTGCAACAGTAGGTTATAGCGATTTACCAAATGGTAAAGCATGGTATGAATACCAAATAAAGAAAAACACCACCTTGAGTTTATCTGCTGATGAAATTCATGAAATTGGTTTAAAAGAAGTATCGCGTATCCTTAATGAGATGAAAACAGTAAAGGAAACCGTTGGTTTTAAAGGCAGTTTAAGTGAGTTTTTTACTCATTTACGGGATTCTGATGAGTTTTATTTTGATACACCTGAGCAATTAATTGCGGCCTATGAAGCCGTAAAGTTAAAAATTGACGCGCGTGTACCTAAATTATTTAACATTGCCCCCAAAGCTGATTACGTTGTAAAAGCGGTTGAAAATTTTCGTGCTGAGTCTGCAGCAGGAGCATCTTATCAATCACCAGCACCGGATGGCTCTCGTCCAGGAATTTTTTATATTAATACCTTTAATTTAAAAGCGCAGCCTAAGTTTCTACTCGAAACATTGTCAATCCATGAGGCAGCCCCAGGACACCATTTTCAAATCGCCTTACAGCAAGAAGTTCAGTCATTACCTGAGTTTCGAAAATTTGGTGGTTACACAGTGTTCGCCGAAGGTTGGGCATTATATGCTGAAAGCCTAGGTAAAGAATTGGGTTTATTTACCGACCCATATATGTGGTATGGCCGTTTATCTGATGAGCAATTACGCGCTATGCGATTAGTGCTCGATACAGGTTTTCATGCTAAAGGCTGGACTCGTCAACAAGGTATTGATTACATGCTGGCTAATTCCTCAATGGCTTTAAGTGATGTAACCGCAGAAGTTGAGCGCTATATAGCTTGGCCAGGACAAGCATTGTCGTATAAATTAGGGCAATTTAAAATTCAAGAACTGCGAGATTATTGTAAACAAGCATTAGGTGATAAATTTGATATTAAAGAGTTTCATACGCAAATTTTAATTGATGGTGCTTTGCCGATGCCAATACTAGAAGCGAAAATTAAACGTTGGGTTGATACGCAGCGCTAACTTTTAAACTTGAAATAGCGCAAAGCTGAATGTAGCTTTGCGCGCGGTGCTCAATTAAGCTAAAATGCGCGCTATTAGGGGCACCGAGTTATACCATGTTTGAAAACCAATTTTGGCTTGAGAAATCACTTGAGCAAATGTCACAAAATGAGTGGGAAGCCATTTGCGATGGCTGTGGAAAATGCTGTTTAAATACCTTTATAGACAGCGAAGATGAAGATGAGTTTACCGCCACAGATCAACTTCGCGATGGTGAAGAACTCATTTTTACTAATATTGTTTGCCAATACTTAGATAATAATACGTGTGGTTGTAGTGAGTATGAAAATCGACAAACATTAGTCCCGTCATGTGTAAAATTAACCAAAGAAAACCTAGACAGCATTTTCTTCATGCCGCAAAGTTGTAGTTACCGCCGTTTGCACGAAGGCCGTGGTTTAGCGTCTTGGCATCCATTAAATAACGGTGGCAGCAAAGAACTAATGCATACATTGGGTATTTCTGTAAAAGACAAAACAGTAAAAGATTGTGATGTAGCTCTAGATGACTTTGATCTGTATGAAGCTGATTGGCCAACGAGGGATTGCGATTAATGACTGCGAAGATTGGTTTGATCAATCCTAAAAGCCCCTCTAACGTTGGCGCAGTGTTAAGAGCTGCGGGTTGCTATGGGGCTGAACAAGTATTTTTTACAGGCACGCGTTATTTAAATGCTAAAAAGTTTCATACCGACACAAAAAATGTTGTTGAACGCATCCCACTGACTTGCGTTGACGATTTAGCAACAGCAAAGCCCGCAGGTGCGACTGTTGTGGTGATTGAACTAATAGAAGGTGCAACCCCTTTGCCTGAGTTTGTTCATCCTGAAAACGCATTTTATATTTTTGGCCCTGAAGATGGCTCAATTAGCAAAGATGTACTGAACTGGTGCGATGAAGTGGTGTATATCCCCACAATCGGTTGTATGAATTTAGCAGCTACCTGTAATGTGGTTCTTTACGATCGACAAGCTAAACTCGGTGGAGTAGAAAGTTCTGATCAAACGATTATTAAAAGCCGCGACACCAATAATAAAATGATATGGCAGAAATAGTAAAAACTGAATTGAACAATTGAAAAAAAGGGGCAATTAATGCCCCTTTTTTTGTTTAATTCCAAAAAAGTTATTACTTTTTAGTAATTTTGATCTCTGAATTAATAACAATCCCTTCATCTTTTATATCTGTTGCAAAATACACAGACATTGTTTGATTTTTTAATTGTTCAAGTTCTTCCGGGATCACTTGTCCTGTCATTTTAAATACTTCGATGACAGGAGTCATTAATGAGCTGAAGTCAACCGCGGTAGTTAAAAATCCATTTTTTTCAAGCTCTTGTTCTGATAATGTATTTGCAATAACCGCTGATTTTTCACCAGTGAATAAAACAATATGCTTTCCTTTTTTAGCTAATCTAATATCAAGGCCAGCAGGTAAAGGATAAGGAATTGCAGCATTGACACTAATTGCATCGCCGTTTTCTGGTATTTCAAGCTCCGCTAATGCAGGTAAAAATCCTTTAGCAGTAAAAAGTAAATTATCAGGATCTGTCGCAGAAAGTGTGATTAGCGCGTCTAAATCTTTGAGTTGTGGCAGTTGATTTGCATCGGCTTCTAAAGCAAGATCTTGAATACTTACACTGACACCTTGAATACCATTAGCCATAGCGGTCATCATTGATAGTGCAGCTAAATTTGAGTCTTGAGTTTGTTGCTGTAAGGCAACAATAGGTGCACACTCAAATTCAGCTTTTTTAAATGTACTTGAGAGTATATTTAAAAGCGGTGGAATTTTTGAAATATCCGCACCATAAGCAACGCTTAGCATTTGCCCGTCAAGTTTAGTTGTATGCTCAGGAACAAAACCCCGCACAGATTTTAGTGTTTTAATAATATCTGTAGCAGTGCTTTGGAAAATAGCATCAGCTTTAAAATGAGCATCAGAGTTTGTTACTTGTATGTACGTGCTACCGGTTACTGATGCAGGCCAATAACTAACAAGATTGGTAATGTCATTTTGGCACTGTGGTGTTCTAGCTACCTCAAAAGCATTTGGATCACCCAATTCTTTTAATAGTTCATCAAGCATTTCACCTAGGCGTGATGGTGTTTTGGCGGTAATAGCATTAGCAATCTCAACATGGTCTATATACGCAATAGAGTGGCCATCAAATGAATAATTAGTAATATAGTTTTCAAGTTTAGAGGTTTGCGTTAATGATTTTGTTGGTTTATCAATTGCTAAAGCGAGACGTAAATCTTTAATTGTATTAAGTTTTGTATCAAACGTGATGGTAGCCCAGTTATCTTTAACAGACACAATTAAGTTTAATGTAATATCATTCTCAAGTACTAAAGGGTACGTGTTGTAGTCAACACCTTCGATGGTTTGTGTTGTGAAGTTAATTCCCGCTTTATCAGCTGAGCTATTAATTGTATTAAATAAAGCCGTTTCATCTTCAAGTTGATAGCGTAATACTGGCATTAGACCAATTGTATAGGCTAGAGCTTTATAATCATCGGCGAATCCCCAGGCTGCTTTTAGTGTTTCATAAGATGCCAATGATGTTTGATATTGATCTAATAGAGATGCTAAAAACTGTGCATTGTTATCGTTACTTGCCGCTAAATTTTCGATCAATGGCGTAAAATCGTCTGCACCTTTCATTTGATCTGGAATCAAATTGAAATATTTACTATAGGGAAATGGTTTTAGCTGGCCATAAAATAAAGCAGTATCAGCAGGGACGTAATCAAGTTGAGCAAGTTCTAATGAGGCTGTTGAACTGTCAGTTTGTGTATAGATTATTGCACCGGCCGCTACAGCAATTGCGCAACCAGCAAGTAGTTTGGTGTTCATTTGGAAATTCCTTTTTTGTATCAGTACCAAGCGGTACGTTCTGTAGTATTTATGTTTTGTAAAACGATATCATAAAAGTGCGTAGCCTAGCGAGGAAAAGCACTATTAGTGTTGGTTTTAGTGAAGGCGCGGTATTTATATAAAATTATTAATTTTATATAAATAATTTGTTGTTTAAACGCAAAATTATCGAATGTTGTTTGTTGTTATGTGACTATCTTACTTCATAATAAAGATAGATGGGATTAGCATGAATAATCTTTTTTCTCGAAAAAGTATAATTAATTATATTGCAGTACTTATAAGTTCAGTTTCATTAGCTGCTTGCACCTCAAGCGAAGTGCCATTAGATCCTATTGTAGGAGACACGGGGCAAGTTTTGTCAGATATTGCGTTAAGTAGTGATGTGAAGTTTTATGATTTAGAGTTAGAAGTTTTTCCTACGGATAAAAAAATAGCCGGTATTGGTAAAACCTCATTTTTAATGCTTAAAGCAAACCAATATGTAGAACTAAAATTAGACAGTCGATTTAATATCAGTGATGTAACTGTAGCTGGAAAGAGCGCAAGTTATAAAAGGCTAGGTGGTATTATTACGATTAACTTAGGGGAAGTTAAAACGCCGGGTGAATTGGTTGATGTTGCAGTTCAATATTCAGGGAAGCCACATATTGCGAACAATGCGCCATGGGAAGGTGGCTTTGTATTTGATAAGTCGTCTGATGGAAAACCATGGATTGCAACGGCAGTACAAGGAGAAGGGTGCGATTTATTTTGGCCCTGCAAAGATCATTTTAGTGATAAAGCGGATTCAATGCGTATTCGTTTAACTGTTCCTAACGGTCTTAGTGCCGTGACTAATGGTGTGCTGCAAGATGTCAAAAAGCTGCAAAATGATAAGGTACAATTTGATTGGCTGTTATCTGTTCCCGCCAGTGATTATAATATAGCCTTAAATATTGGTAACTACGAACGTATTCAAAAATCATATACCAGTATTAATGGTACACAGGTACCTATTGAGTTTTGGGTCTTACCTGAAAACAAACAAAAAGCAGAGGATTTGATCGATTTTGATTTGCTCAATCAAATACAATTTTTTGAAAGTCATTTAGGTCCTTATCCATGGGGGAATGAAAAGCTAGGCTTTGTTGAAACACCTCATTTAGGTATGGAACATCAAACGATTAATGCTTATGGCAAAAAGTATAAACGTGATGAAAATGGCTATGATTGGCTACTACAGCATGAGTTAGCACATGAGTGGTTTGGGAACTTAATGACCCATGAGAGATTAAATGATGCCTGGCTTCATGAGGGCTTTGGTTTTTACATGCAGCCTGCTTACAGCTTAAATAAATTTGGCAATGCCGCATATAGCTATACGATGTACAAATCGTATTTGGGGTTAAAAAATTGTCAGCCAGTTGTTCGTGAAGGAGAAGTTACTTCTGATGAAGCATTTAACTCGGATATTTATGGTAAAGGTGGCTGGACGTTACATACATTACGTTGGTTAATTGGAGAGCAGTTATTCTGGCGTGCAACACGAGAATTATTGTATGGTATCGATAATACCTCAGACATAAAGTATCCAATAAAACCACGATATCGTAATACAGAACATTTTATTGATATTGTAAACAAACTAACAGGTGATAATTATAATTGGCTATTCGATATTTATTTAAAGCAAGCTGAGCTACCAATCTTAAATAAACGACAAGTGAATGGAGTTATTACACTTAACTGGGATGTGAAATCTTTAAATAATAAGCCTTTTCCTATGCCTTTACCTATCTCTATCAATGGTAAAGAGGATGTTTATTATCCGCAAGACGGAAAAATTATTTTAAATATCAATCCAGATGATCACGTAGTCGTTGATCCTGATATGAAGGTTCTTCGTTACTTACCTATTATTTCTAAATGTAACAAAAAGCAGGATTA
Source organism: Pseudoalteromonas sp. SG41-5 (assembly GCF_014164495.1). NCBI lineage: Bacteria > Pseudomonadati > Pseudomonadota > Gammaproteobacteria > Alteromonadales > Pseudoalteromonadaceae > Pseudoalteromonas > Pseudoalteromonas sp. SG41-5. The sequence continues at coordinate 13,702 of NZ_JACJFH010000080.1, forward strand.
ATACTTTGCGATTGATACCACAGTAAATTGATATTTACTGTGGTATCAATCGTCGTGAGTAACTCTGCTGTTATGTGTTTCAAAAATACGTGTCACGTTAGTAACTATTTGTTACGGTTGTAAATCAATGCGTGGATCGTTCCAATTTAATTTTTGTGATTTTTTTATACTAATGTGTAGAATCACACACAACTTGTTAATGGAGTGAAAATCACGTGAGTGAAATAAATATAAATAAAACGTTTGTCACTGAGCAGCCGCAGCAAAATAATAATTACCTGTTACCTTTGACTGCAATGACAACTCTATTTTTTTTATGGGGTTTTATCACAGTGCTAAATGATGTACTGATCCCGCGTTTAAAAGGGGTGTTTGATCTTAGTTATACCGAAGCGATGTTAGTGCAGTTCTGCTTCTTTGGTGCTTACTTTATTGTTTCTTTACCCGCGGGGATATTGGTTAAGAAATTTGGTTATAAAAATGGTGTGCTTAGCGGTCTTATCGTGGCTTCTATCGGCTGTATGTTATTTTATCCTGCAGTGGTCGTACATGAATATTGGCTATTTTTAACCGCATTATTTGTACTAGCCGGTGGTGTCACCATTTTACAAGTATCGGCTAACCCTTATGTTGTGGCGCTTGGGCCTGAAAAAACAGCTTCGTCACGGTTAAATTTAGCGCAAGCACTTAATTCATTAGGAACGACTATTGGGCCCTATGTTGGTGGCATTTTGTTCTTTGGCGCAGCAGGCTCATTGACTGCATCTGCGGCGACAGCAGAATCGGTAAAAATTCCTTATTTAATGCTTGCTGCAGCACTGCTTACTATTGCTGTTGTGTTTGCATTTTTAAAATTACCTGAAATCAAATCACACAAAGAAGAACTCGATTGCAAAGCAAAAGGTCATTCTTTAACGCAAGCCCCGCATTTAGTTATGGGTGTGTTAGGTATCTTTTGTTATGTGGGTGGTGAAGTGGCAATAGGTAGCTTTTTAGTTAACTTTTTCGGTGAAGCTCATATTGCAGGGCTCGAAGAGCATACCGCTGCCGCATTAATTGCCTATTATTGGGGCGGGGCGATGGTAGGGCGCTTTATTGGCTCTGCTGCATTACAAAAAATTGCACCATCAAAAGCAATTGCTTTTAATGCATTTGCGGTCATTGCGTTACTTTTAATTACAATCTTCACTGAAGGTGACGTTGCTTTGTATGCTGTGCTGTCGATTGGTTTATTTAATTCTATTTTGTTTCCGACAATTTTCTCAGTCGCTATTCAAGGGCTAGGTTCATTAACCAGTAAAGGATCTGGTTGGCTTTGTTTAGCGATTGTTGGTGGTGCATTAGTACCGTTAATTCAAGGCGTTGTTGCTGATGCAATGAATATTCAAGTTAGTTTTATTATCCCAGCACTTTGCTATTGTTTTATCGCTTGGTACGGGTTGAATGTTGTAAAACTTGCGAGCAAGTGGCAACAAAAAATAAACTAAGCTAATAGTAAAACCTCTTTAGATAAATGCATTTGCAGCACTGTAAATGCATTTATTTTCTTATTATTCTCAATGAATCAATCGCACTCTAAAGTAAAACCTCGCAGTTTAGTTCATTACAAAATAACGACGGATATGCACTGAATACGTATTCAATAGCTATTGTTTATAAAAATCACTGGAACCTTCCAATTTTGAGTTTGTTATTTTTTCGGTGCAATTACGACATTGACTGTCTTTACTTATCGATTAATTACTTTATGAATTTGTTATAGGAGTAAGCGCTAAACTAATTTTTTTACCATGCTTTATTATTGTTTTTGGCTATAACATAGCAACTGTTGGCGATAAGATAAGACAAATAGCGTTATTTTTGTTAAAAAGTAGTTAGCTAACAACGATAAAAAAAATAAATAGGTGTGTCATGCAAAGCTCGCTAAAATTTACCACTAAGGTAACTATCGCAGCATCTGTGGTATTAGTGTTGGTGCTGGGGTTATTTACCATCAATAACTTTATTTCAATGCGCTCACAAACGCAGCAGCAACTGTCTCTAATATTACAAGAAAGCTCTCAATCGGTTTCACAAAATATTGCTAATTGGCTCAATAATAAATTAGCAATCGTTCAGTCTGTTGCGAAAACGCATCAGCAAAATGACACTAAGGAATTAACTCTTAGCCAACTCAATAGCGCAGAAATGGCAGGTAAGTTTAAAAACACCTATATAGGCAAACCTGATGGTACTTTTGTACTCAATGATCAAACAGTTGTATTACCTGCTGATTATGATGCCACAATCCGTCCTTGGTATAAGCTGGTAGAAAATAAAACCACCACAGCGTTTACGACTCCTTATATCGACGTAACCACCAATGAGCTAACTATTTCAGCGGTTGCGCCCATTTTAAATAATGGCCGTTTTAGTGGCGTCGCCGGCGCCGATATCGATATGCAAACCATCACTCAAATAGTCAACGAAATTGATTTTTTAGGTTTTGGTTATGGTTTTCTATTAGACAGTGACGGTCGCATTCTAAGCCATCCAGATATCAAATTAAACGATCAGAGTATGGCGAAGCTGTTTGGTAAAAAGCTTGCTTTAAAAGCTGAGTTTGTCGAGCAGGAAATCGCTGGTATTGATCATCTTGTATCATTTACACATATCAAAGGTATTGAAAATGTAGATTGGTATTTAGGTGTGGTGATCAACAAAGATATTGCTTATTCATCAGTGGCTTCATTTAGAAATATGGCTGCGATATATATGTGTTTGGGAGTTATCGCGACGATATTAATGATGCAATTTTCATTGCGTTATTTGATGCGGCCTATGCAGCGTTTAAACGATGCAATTAAAGATATAGCCCAAGGTGAGGGGGATTTAACTCGTCGTTTAGAGATTGAAAACGATGACGAATTTGGTGAACTGTCAGGTTATTTTAATGCCTTTATAGATAAAATTCATACCTCAATTGACCAAGTAAAAACGACCACGGTTGAACTGGAACGTTCAGTGGAAAGCTTAGTTGAGCAAACAGAGTCAACGCTAACGATGTACAGTGACCAAACTAAACGCACAGACAGCGTTGCAACAGCGATTAATCAGCTGTCATCAAGTGCGATTGAAATATCAAGCAGCGCAAGTCATGCATCAACCCTTGCTACTGATGCGAATACACAGTCAGTACAAAGTCAAAGTACGTTAAATGATAATATCAATGCCATTGGTGTGTTATCGCAAAATATGGAACAAGCACAACAAATTATTAGTAGTGTTGCTGAACACTCTGCAAGTATTGGTCAAGTACTCGAAGTTATTAAAGGAGTCAGCGAGCAAACGAATTTACTTGCACTTAATGCCGCAATTGAAGCCGCTCGTGCCGGAGAGGCTGGTCGTGGGTTTGCCGTTGTTGCAGATGAAGTGCGCCAGTTAGCTCACCGTACTCAGCAATCAACCCAAGAAATTGAAAATACCGTTAGCCAATTACAGCAAGGTTCAGGCAGTGCCGTTGCGGTTATGAAAGCCAGTTTAGTTGAAAGCGAAAATACTGTAAAACAAGCGCAAGCAGCCGGTGAGCAAATGGCAGGAGTAACCAAAGCTATAAAAGCAATTGATGATGTAAATCATAGTGTTGCAAATGCGACCACTGAACAAAATCAGGTAATACACTCTTTAGATAATGATATTCATACAATTAGTGAGTTATCTCAACAAGGTCAGCTAAACTTAAATAACACTTTAGCTGAGTGTACTCGTTTAAAACTGCAATTTGATGAACTTGAAAAAATGGTGCTACGTTTTAAAGTCTAAATGCAATCAGCGATAACTAAAAAGATAAAATAAATGATGCCGGAATCACCTGTAAGCCAAGGATGAAGGGCTAAATAACGTTGTTTCCAGTGAACAGTAACAGGCCAATAATGAATAATAGTCAGCTTATATATGTGTACGACCCAATGTGCAGTTGGTGTTGGGGTTTTCAAAAGTGCTGGCAAAAAATCCAAGACGCCTTAGCGAATGAAGTTGATATTATTTATAAAGTAGGTGGCCTTGCTGCTGATTCCGAACAGCCAATGCCAGTAAGTATGCAACAGTTTTTACAACAAACTTGGCAGCGTATTGGCCAGCAAACCGGTGCTAAATTTAACTTTGATTTTTGGCAAAACTGTCAACCACGCCGCAGCACTTACCCTGCATGTCGGGCGGTGATTGCAGCACGTTATTTTAATAAAGAGCGGGTTATGCTTGGTGCAATTCAGCAGGGTTATTATTTATCGGCACAAAACCCATCGGATCTTAATACACTCGTTAGCTGTGCACAGCAAATAGGTATTGCTGCTGATGAGTTTTTAGCTATATTGCAAAGTGAACAACTTGAACAGGCGTTTCAACAAGAGTTAGCGTATGTTCAGCAGTTACCTGTGCAGGGTTTTCCATCGTTAGTTCTTTGTCATAAACAGCAGTACTTTGCTATCGCCGTAAACTATACCAACGCAAATGCTGTGCTCAGCACCATTCATCGTATACTTGCCGATTAATTTATTTAATCTCACTTCACTCATCATTAAAGCGTACACGCTTGTTAAATATTAAAAACTATTGCTTTATCTAACGTAAAAAGCTGTATTTATGGCAGTTGTCATAAAAAGGACTTTTTAGCGCAACACCTCTGTCATTTTTCACCTATAGAATCTCGTTCATTGATATTAAGCAACTAGCAAATCCGCTAATTTAACGAGTAAAGGTGTATGCGATGAAAGGCGTTAAACCATTGATATTAGCTAGTATTGTAGCCATGAGTGCAACAGTGCAAGCAAATGATTTAAATAAGGTTATCGATAAAAGCAGTGAAATTAACCAATCCGCTGTGCAATCACAAACAAAAATAGACAAGATTGCAGACTCTATGCAGGGTCGTTTACAACAGTTTAAAACCTTCAATAAAGAAATTGATGGTTTAACGGTTTATAACGCACAACTAAGCAAACAGCTTAGTAACCAAATGAGTGAAATGGAAGCCATTAACTTATCTATGGATCAAGTGTCTATTATTGAACGTCAAATTACCCCATTAATGCTACGCATGATCACAGGCCTTGAGCAATTTGTTGCTCTTGATGTGCCGTTTCTAACCGATGAACGTGAAAAGCGTTTAGCGTCATTAAAAGACATGATGAACCGTGCTGACATTAATTCAAGTGAAAAATTCCGCCGTGTTTTAGAAGCGTACCAAGTTGAAGTTGATTACGGCCGTACCATCGAAGCCTATACCGCGTTATTAGATGTTGATGGTCAAGAGCGTGAAGTCGATTTCTTACGCATTGGTCGTTTAGAACTTATTTACCTTACTCGCGATGGTAAAAAAGCAGGCTCATGGGATACAACAAGCAAACAGTTTGTTGCCCTGGATGACTCAACAATCAGCCAAATTAGTAAAGGTTTACGTATTGCACGTAAGCAACTTGCCCCAGATATGTTAACACTGCCAGTACACGCTGCGGATTAAGAGGTTAAAATGAAACTTTTTACAAAAATGACCAAAATTGCTTTATTTGGTGCCACCCTTGGTTTTGCGGGCAACAGCGTTGCTGCTGAAGCTATGGATTTAGACTCGTTATTAAAAACACTTGAGCAAGGTAAAACACAGCAATCAGCACAAAATAAACAACGCGAGCAAGAATTTGCTGCACGTCAAAATGAACAAGTGCAAATGCTTAAAAACACTCAAGCAAAACGTAATCAAATGCTGGTTGAGTCTGAGCGTCTTGAAACACAGTTCGAAGAAAATGAAGTAAAACTTGCTAACCTAACCGATACATTATCTAAGCGTATGGGTTCATTGAAAGAACTTTTTGGTGTGCTGCAACAAGTGGCTGGCGATTCAAGTAATAAATTTGCAACGTCAGTAGTGTCTGCACAGCTACCTGGTCGTGGTGCTTTTATGGATGAATTGGCTCAAAAAATGGGCTCGACTTCTAAACTTGCATCAATCGAAGACATTGAAAAAGTATGGTTTGAACTGCAACGCGAAATGACTGAGCAAGGCAAAGTGTCACGTTTTACAACAGATGTAATTGTAGAAGGCGGCAACAAAGCTAAACAAGAAGTTATGCGAGTGGGGGCTTTTAACTTAATTTCAGAAGGTAAGTACCTTGATTATAACACCAGCACTAATACGTTAAGCGAGCTTACCCGTCAGCCTGTTGGCCGTTACACCTCAACGGCGAATGATTTACAACAAGCTAAATCAGGCACTGTACAATTTGCGCTTGACCCAACCGGTGGCTCTATCCTTGGTTTATTGGTACAAGCACCTGATACTTCAGAGCAAGTACATCAAGGTGGTGCAGTAGGTTACGTTATTTTAGGCGTTGGCTTACTTGCTTTAATTATCGCTATTGAACGATTTGTTTCATTGATGCTAATGGGCCGCAAAATCCGTCGTCAACTTAAAGACTCAGTGCCACGTGATGACAATCCACTTGGTCGTGTAATGAAAGTCAAAGATCAATACCCAGATGTAGCATACGACACCTTAGAGCTTAAATTAAGTGAAGCGATTTTACGTGAAATGCCAAAAATCACCCGCAACTTAACGCTCATTAAGATTATCTCGGTCGTTGCTCCATTGTTAGGTCTTCTTGGTACGGTGACCGGTATGATCAATACCTTCCAAGCAATCACCTTGTTTGGTACAGGTGACCCTAAATTAATGGCTGGTGGTATTTCACAAGCGCTTGTTACTACGGTACTTGGCTTAGTTGTGGCAATCCCAACAGTATTTTTATACACCTTATTGAATACCCGCTCTAAAAACTTGCTGCTTATTTTGCAAGAACAAAGCGCAGGTATTATCGCTGAGCGTAGCGAAAAGGGAGCATAACCCATGGTGCTATTGATTGACTCAATCAATGCTATCCGTGATTTTCTCGACACTGGTGGCCAAGTTCTGTTGGTCATCGGAGTGTTAATCTTCGCGATGTGGTTATTGATACTCGAGCGATTTATTTATTTTTTTAATGGTTTTCGTAGTTACAAACATGCCATTAAAAGTAGTTGGACAGGGCGCGATGAGCGTAATAGCTGGAACGCTGAGCAAATACGCCAAGCAACTATTTCACGCGCTGGGATGAAGTTAAACAACAACTTAGCGCTGATCAATGTGATGGTTGCCTTGTGTCCGCTGCTGGGGTTACTCGGTACGGTAACAGGTATGATAGAAGTGTTTGATGTGATGGCGATTACCGGAACGGGCAGTGCGCGTTCAATGGCATCAGGTGTATCGAAAGCGACTATCCCGACAATGGCAGGCATGGTTGGTGCGTTATCTGGTGTATTTGCTTCTACGTACTTACAACGCAAAGCAAAGCGCGAAGTAGCCCTACTTGAAGACAGCATGGTTTTAGACCATTAAACAACAATTTTTAGTATGTGGCGAAAGCCACATACAATCAGGAGAATAAAATGAGAGCCCCATTAGGAAGCCTTTTTCAAGAAGATGAAGCTGAAGAAATAAACATGACCCCGATGCTTGATGTTGTGTTCATCATGCTTATTTTCTTCATTGTAACCGCCTCTTTTGTTAAAGAGTCAGGTATCGATGTAAATCGCCCAGAAGCGGCAACAGCCGTTAAGAAAGAGCGTGCAAATATTCTAGTTGCGATTTCAGATCAAGGTGAAATTTGGATCAATAAACGTCAAATCGATGTGCGTGCTGTGCAAGCAAACATTGAGCGTTTAAAAGCAGAAAATCCACAAGGTAGTGTGGTTATTCAGGCTGACAAAAAAGCCACTACAGATACCCTTATTAAAGTGATGGATGCAGCACGCGCCGCAGGTGTATTTGATGTGTCTATCGCGGCACAAGAAGCCTAAGGAAGCCATAATGCGTTATTTAGTAGCATTATTAGTTGCCGGTGTTGTGACCTTTATGTTGTTTTTGGGCATGCAAGCGCTTATCACCGGTGGTGAAGGGGCGATGACTGAGCCAGCTAAAGGCAATGTACTTGATTTTGTAAGGCTTAAAAAAGAAGAAACGGTACAAAAGAAAGAACGTAAACCACAAAAGCCGCCAACGCCGAAAGAGCCTCCGCCGCCAATGGATTCACCGCAAATGCAAAATAGTGATCCAAATGCAGCAGCGTCTAACTTTGACTTTGGTGCCAGTGTTGATGCTGACGTGAGTCTCAGTGGTGGTCTAGCTCTTGACTCTAGTGATGGTGAATATCTACCGATTGTAAAAGTAGCACCTGTTTACCCGCGTCGAGCATTGTCACGGGGCATTGAAGGCTATGTGATTGTTGAGTTTACAGTGACTAAGCAAGGTACTGTTCGTGATGCAAAGGTAGTAAAAGCTGAGCCTGAATCATTGTTTGATCAAGCAGCTATGGATGCGGCACTTAAATTTAAATATAAACCACGCGTGATCGATGGTGAAGCGGTTGAAGTTGCGGGTGTACAGAACAAAATTTCTTTCCAAATTAACGGCTAGAAACAGAGGATTGCGATTATGAAATTATTAAAAACAGCATTAGTGTGTACTTTTGCGATAGGAGCCAGTGTTGCGCTGCCAAGTTTAGTCTCCATGTTACCAGGAGTCACGCTTGCGAGCGTTTACGCACAAGAGCAAAAAACCACGAAAGTGCCTGCGCTACGTGAAAAAGTGTATAGCCAATTGGCTCGTGCACAAAAGTTAGCCGATGATGGCGACGCTAAAGCAGGACTTGAGGCGCTTGATAGCATCAAAGAACGTTCTTCTAGCATGAACTCCTATGAAATTGCCATGATGCATAATTTTTATGGCTTTATTTATTACAACGAAAATGATTTGCCTAAAGCAATTGCATCATTTGAAAAGGTGATAGCAGAAGAAGGTATTCCAGAAACATTACGTGTTAGCACTACTTTTAGCTTAGCGCAATTAGCGATGGCAAACAGTGATTATAATAAAGTCATTGATTTTTTAGCTAAGTGGGATGCAATTAACACTAAGCCTAAAACTGATGCCTATTATGTCCTTAAATCACAAGCGTATTATCAGTTGAAAGATTACCAAAAAGGCATTGATAATATTAACTTAGCGATTGCCCAAAGTGATAGTGAAGGCAAGGTGCCAAAAGAAAACTGGTTAGTACTGCAACGCGCCATGTATTACTCACTTAATCAAACTGAGAATGTAGTTGCTGTACTTGAGCGTATGGTAAAGCTTTATAACAAGCCTGAATACTGGGTGCAACTTGGCGGTATGTACGGTGAAACGGGTAAAGAAAAACAACAACTAGCCGTACTTGAAGCCGCTTACCAGCAAGGTTTTTTAACGTCAAAATCAGATTTACGTCAACTTGCCCAAGTTTACTTATACAACGGTTTAGCGTTTAAAGCGGCTGATGTGATGAGTAAAGCGATTGAATCAGGCGTTGC
>NZ_JACJFH010000081.1:0-22803 GCF_014164495.1 Pseudoalteromonas sp. SG41-5
CTCGCTAGCTTTACTCTCGCTAGCTTTACTCTCGCTAGCTTTACTCTCGCTAACTCTTTACAACACAATAATGCTCGTAACTAGGTAAGCTACAAACGTTAAGCCACCCGCGAATAATGCATACGGCATTTGCGTTTTAACGTGAGTAAGTAAGTCACAGCCTGAGGCAATTGCCGACACCGCACTGGTATCTGATATTGGCGAGCAATGATCGCCAAATACGCCGCCCCCTAAAATTGCCGCAATCACTAATGACGGCGGTAAACCAAGCGCTTGAATTAATGGCACACCAATCGGGATAAGTATTGCAAATGTACCCCATGAGGTGCCTGTTGTGAAAGAGATCACCGCACCGGTTACAAACAACACTGGTACGACTAAGTAAATAGGTAAGTAATCACCCACTAAGCCCGCAACAAAAGTGCCAGTACCTAAATCTTTTAAACTGGCGCCGAGAGTCAATGATAGTAATACAATCGCGACTAAGGGTAATAACTCACCCATGCCTTTAAAGCCAATATCAACCAGTTTATGGTGAGTAAATTGACGAGAGCTTACCATTAATAAGTAGGCGACAACGCAAGCTAAAATAGTTGCATACAATACCGACTTAGAGCCACTGCCGCTGGCAATATCACCATTACCTGACCAATACATAAAGCCGACCATACTACCAATTAATGTAATTAGTGGTACTAACATGTAACGTGCTTTAGTCCCTTTGACTTCTTCTTGCAGCTCAGTTTTTTGATATTCCACTTGCTCTTCAGCCTTTTTAAGCGGGCCGTGCACTTTATCAAACGAGATTGTGTAAAACACAATGAGTAAGGTGATGATGGCGTAAAAGTTATAGCCTATGCTGCCCCATAACACCGAGACTGCCGACTCTGACAGTTCATAATTACCAAGCAAGCCAAGTATGTATGCCCCCCAACCATTAAGTAAAATCAAAATACACACAGGAGCACTGGTACTATCAATAATGTATGCTAAGCGAGCACGGCTCATTTTAAATTTATCGAATAAACCCCGCGATAAAATACCCGCAGTCAGTACACTTAAGTTAGATTCTATAAACACCGCAATACCTGAAAACATGGTTAAATAACCCACTTGGCGTTTGCTCTTTGCCACACCTTTGTTCATCAACACATTTACCGTTGCAGCAACACCGCCCGATTCGCGTATGTAAGCAAGTAATGCACCGATTAAGATACTAAAAATTAGGATACGACTATTACCTGGCGAACTTGCTACGCTCACCACGCGCTCTATGGTATTTATAAATGTATTAAAAAGTGTATTACCGTTACCTTGCAAGGCCAGCAAAAACTCTGAAGAAGCAACAGCGACAAGTAGCGCCATAATGACTTCTTTGCGCCAAAATACGATCAAAATCGCAATTAGTGGCGGTAAAATTGAATACCAAGACATACTGTAACCTTTTTTGTGGTGAGTCTATGACTCACTCTAATTATTATCAGGCCTTTGTTGTAAAGGCTGGAACAAACTCATTAGCTTAATCTGTTCGTCAATAAACACAACTTAAATCGATTAGCGATAAGCTGAACACTGCCATTTAGATCAATGCTTATTTAATATTGCTTCATAAATTAGCGAAACAATTGAGCCATATTTACCGGTTTCAAACTTTCTCCCCATAAATTCATAATCTGTTTCATTCCCTTCAATCGGGGTATGGCGAGCATTGGTAAGCAAAATTATCGCCAAGTCATAAGCGGGATCAATCACAGTAACCGTGCCCGTCCAGCCAGTGTGACCATACGCTTGTGGGCTCGCGTACGGGCCAAAATGCCATTGTAAAGCACCGTTACCGGCACGACGCCAACCTAAACCATAACTTTCATCGCTGGCTTGCGGGGCAATGAATTGCTCTAATACTTGCGGGGTAAATATTTGCTTATCACCATAGCCACCGCGATTCAGCAATAACTGCGCAAGCACAGCTAAGTCTTGACCTGTACTAAAAAGTCCTGCGTGACCTGCGACCCCACCTAAGGCATAAAATGCTTTTTCGTCATGTACTTGTCCTTGTAAAACGTCGGTACGAACATTATCAAAGCTGATCCGTCCGTCACGAGTGTTTCCCATTAACTCAGTGGCAGCTATTTGGTTTTTTATAAAGCCCTTTTGCAATGGATTATAAACGGTGTGGGTTAAACCAAGCGGTTGATAAATTTGCCCTTCAACATAATTATCCAGCGACTGCCCGGAAAGTCGCTCCACTAATACACCGAGTAACATGTAATCAATATCTGAATATAAATGTTTAACGCTACGACCCGCAACAAATGGCACGCCTGTCAGTAATAAGTTTTTAGTACGTAAGCTATTTTGTGAAAAGAATCGCTCACCAAACTTATTATCTTTACGATGAAAATCAACTACCGCTGGATAACCTGCACTGTGGGTCAGTAAATCTTTGACTAACCGCTGCTCACGGCCCGCCCCACGAAACTCAGGTAAGTAATAAAATAGCGGTTTTTCTACATCAACTTTACCTTCACTGGCTAATTTCATTAACGCTAAATTTGTGGCAAACATTTTTGAATTAGAGGCAATATCAAATAATGTATCGCTTTTCATCTGCTGTGGCTGCTCTAATAATGAGCCATCAGCAAGGTATTTTTTAGCATCTCCATAGTGGCTTAATTTAATTAACTTACCATCTTTGATCACTGCCAGTACGGCACCGGGAAATCCTGCCGCGACTTCTTCGTTGATCAATTTATCCACATTATTAAACTGCACTGACTTTACGGGCTTAGTTACTAAAGTTGGGTAAGAAAAACGTAATGTTAAACTTGCCCCTTCAGGCTGCACATTTTCAACCTTGAACGTATTTGTGCCGTTGTGAGTCCGTTTAGATAAGCTGTATTTGTAGCTATTATTTGCCATAAGTGGCTGAGCAATATTTATTTTTTCACCATTGATAAAAATATCCGCGCTCGTTGCGGTGTTATTTTCAATGATAATTTCGCCTCGGCCTTTATAAGCTTTAAATGTACCACGGTCATTAACCAGTGCCCGAGAACTTGGATTAGGATTTGGTACCTGCAATACAACCTGCGCATTTGCTAAAGGCTTAATAATCGGTTCTGGGGCAAGTTGCTGTTGTTGATATTGCAACATTAACTTAGCTGCTTTTTTCGGAAAGTACTTCTGCATCAAAGCAAACAATACCGCAGCGCTGCGCGCATCTGCATTACCGCTTACATGCCAAGGTAAAAAGTGCATTTGAAAGGCACTTAATGTATCAAGGGTTTGTGGATCAAGTTGATTAGTCACGTGTACATCATAACCATAACCACGTAACGCTTTTTGCATTAAACTAATGGATGGTTTAACTAAATTAAATTGCTGCCAATATTTATCAACCGTGTCACTGTCATACCATGCACCAATACCAGCTTGGTACAATTGATACCATGGAAAGCGCGGACCTGGATCGTTTTTTCGTGTAGGCGCTATATCGGAGTGCCCTACAACTTGAGTTGGGCCAATATCAGGGTTACGGGCTAAAATACCTTTACTGAGCTCAATCAATAACGCTATTTGTTTAGCGTCAAAATCGGGGAAAATACACAGTTTTGAGGCGTCATTTTCCATTTGCTCATCAGGTTTAACTTCGGGATAGTGACAGCTTGGTACGTTAACAATTTCGATACCAATTGATTGATCATTTAAATCTTCACGGCCTTGCCAAAAGCTTGTCCCGGCATGCCACGCCCTATCATGTTCATCAACTAGTTGAATTACTTTTAATTCATCCTCAGGGTAGCTAGGATCATTTAACTCTGGTAATAAATAATGAGCACTTAAACCACCTTCATCGACTAAAGCACGCATCGATTTTTCAAAATCAATAGCGGTGTAATGCATGACTAAAAACTTAACACGATGACTGTAATTGGCAGATTGTGTAAACTCGTAAGGTGTTGAAGCGCAACTAGTCAAAAGTGCGGCAGTTGTAACTAAACAAAGTTTTTTAAACCAAGATAAAAACGTCATAGCCTTCTCATTGCTGATCAAAGTAAATAAGCGCAATCCCAAAACCACGATTAGCGGTATGTGCTTTTAGTAAACAATACATTAAATAAACCCAGTTCTCATATTGTTATTATAGTTTGGACAACTCAATTTGAGTTGTATAAACCAAACCCTATCACAGTAAAATGATTTGTAAATAATTTATTTCAACAAGTAAATTAAATAAAGATATTTTATCTCACCATAAAAACAGTGCCCGAGCGACTAGCAAATAAATCTGTTAGTTCGCGCTATTGGTGTTGTAAAATTAGATAATTAAAACTATATTATTCCAATTATTCTTAAACAATATTCCAAAACTTAATTGCGGCTATTGGGAATAATTTATTTTTTGTACGCACAGGAACAAGAGTAAAAACTAAGATGGTTACATTTGAACCTAGAATAAGTACAAATTTATTTCGATTAATGCTATAAATACGCCAAATATAAAAATAAGCGGGTAGTATGTCTACATTTGTAAAAATTAAAGCCTTACGTCAGTCCCTATCGAGCAGCGAAGCTAAGCTAGCCGACTTCACATTGAACTCAGCTAATGCTATTCGTAATCTTTCGTCTGTAGAGCTGGCTAAAGTTGTCGGCGTGAGCCAGTCAAGCGTTGTAAAATTTTCGCAAAAACTGGGCTACAAAGGCTTTCCAGCATTTAAGCTGGCTGTCATTGATGCACTCAATGATGAAACATCAGAACCAAAACTGCATGGTAAAATCACCTTAAGTGATTCACTAGAGCAAATAGCAGAAAAGCTACTCAGTAGTAAACTTGCTGTGCTTACTGAAACAAAAAACCTCAATGAAGCGCTAGCCATTGAACAGGCTGTTAGCTTGTTAAAATCAGCTAAGCGAATTTTAATTTGTGGTTTAGGGGGCTCTGCCCTGGTGGCTAAAGACTTCTCTTATAAGCTGCAAAAGTTAGGTATGCCAGCAATAGCTGAACCTGATGGTCATGCGCAGCTCGCCTATGTATCAACCTTTGCAAAAGGCGACTTAGTTATTGCGATCAGTGAATCGGGTGTTACCAGAGAAATTGCTGAAGTGGTAAAGCAGGCTAAGAAGAACGACAGTTACGTGATCTCTGTCACTAAATTTGGTAGTAATCCTGTTGCTGATCAAGCCAATGTTAGGCTTTACTCTGTGGCAGAAGAAGAGTCAGTCCGTTTATCATCGATACTTGCCCGTACTGCGCAAGACTTTGTTATTGATATTCTATTTATCGCTTTAACGCAATCGAGTCGTCAAGGTCGTAAATTACTAGAGCATTCAAATGACGTTGTTGGTGAATTTAGAAATCACTAACCAACGACATCCTAAAGAATTAAGGCCACTATTGTGGCCTTTCTTATTATAAAAACCACTTTAACAACAGCCGTGCAATAATAACCTATCTCTCGTTTGCTAATTTATAAATTATTTCTTTATTCCATGCCAACCAAAATTTTTTAGTTCATAAACAATAATTATTATTGTAACTCCAACAGTATTGTTCCAACTCAATAAAAAATCCTCCTTCTTTAGAATGAAAAACACAAAAACATGTTATTTCAATACATTAAATATGAGTAACTGCGCTAAAAATCGCGAAAACACTCCCCCAGCCTTACGCTTATATTGACAAAAAATATAACGAAACCAGTTTTTATATATTTTATTTATAGATACAACAAAAATAAGGAAGAGTTTATTCTTGACCATTAATGGCAACGCATGTTTAATGGAATAGCAACAATTGATCAAAGTTTATAACTCTGTTTGGGGAATCAACAAAGTTCAGAGCTATAAGTTAATTATAATAAGGACGGGGAAAACAATGAAAAAACATGTACCAACCTTCACTATAAGCTCGTTAGCGCAGGCCACACATCGCGCTCTGCGAGTGCCAAAAACTGCAATAACCACCGCTATAATAGCTGCCTCGCTAGCAAGTGCTCCTGCATTCGCGAATTTAAACGGTAGCATTAAAGGTAAGGTAAAAACCGAGCAAGCAAACCAACCACTAGCGGGTATTACCATTACTGCACGTAGTAACGTCATGCCAAAAGCGCGTACGGTGGTAACCCGTGAAGATGGCAGTTATGATCTCCCGCAACTAAAACCAGGCACTTATGAGCTGACCTTTGAAGACAGCAGCGGCGTTACACAAACAATAACTGTTGATGTACTGCTAGAGCAAACCTCAAGTGCTAATGTTGTTCTTGGCGGTAAAAAAGATAATGTTGAAGTAATTACAGTGACAGGCAGTAAACTATTTCGCCAAGGTAAATCAGCACTCACAAACTCATTAGGTGAAGAGGGAATTAATAATGTCCCTGTAGGTCAAGATTACCGAGACCTTTTAAAGCTTGTCCCTGGTATAGAACTTTCGGCAAATTCAACGTTGGGCCCATCAGCTGGTGGATCAGGTGTTGATAACTCATATGGCTTTGATGGTGTTAATGTGTCATTGCCGATGTATGGAAACTTAGCTTCAGAGCCATCAACACACGATGTTGCCTTTGTTACTATGGACAGAGGTGGTGCAAAAGCGGTTGGCTTTAACCGTTCTGGTGGCTTTTCAATTGACACAGTATCAAAATCTGGTACGGATGAGTTTCACGGTAATATAGAATACAAAATACAACCAAAAACCTTTGTTGCAACGCCAGTAGGTGAAGAGAGCTTTGAGCTTGATAAAAACTGGTTAACCGCAAGTTTAAGCGGTCCACTGATTGAAGATACATTATATTTTTATACCTCTTATTACCGTCCTGAAGAGACCAAAGCAAACAAAAACACAGCCTATGGCGAAGTAAAAGATTATGAGAGTATCCGCGACGAATACTTTGGTAAATTAACCTGGGCACCAACTGATGATATTTTGATAAATATCTCACAACGTACCTCAGATAAAGAAGTTAAAGGCGATTCGATTGGTGCTTACGAGATGGACACTGTATCTGTCGGCAGTAAAGCTGATCAGGATATCTTTACTTTAGATGGTTCATGGATCTTAGGATCAGCAACCACACTTTCGTTCCAATATAGTAAGTTTGAATTAGAAACAGGCTCACAACCTGATACACCATTGAGTGTAATCCCTTCTTTATCAAGCCAACTTGGTATTGATGACTTAGCTCAAATGGGTTATTTCTCTGTCCCAAGCTTAAGAAGTTATGACCCAGATGAAGGATTTAGCGAAGCACAAATCGCCGCATATAATGCTGGCGCAAATGCATTAATTAATACCTATGGCTATCTTGAAGACGCAGTGATGAAAGGCGGTGGTGGTGTTGGTGCATACGCAACTTATGACAATCAAAACTTTTATCGTGATTCCTTTGAAGTTAGTTTAGAACATGAGCTTAGCTGGGGCGATGCATACCACATACTTCATTTTGGCGCGAAATGGGAAGAAGGCGAAGAGCAACTAACCAGACTCTCTAACGGTTGGGGTTCAATTGCATACATTGGTGGCTTAGTTGATGCTGATGCAAACACTGATGGTTTTGACCCTGCAAATGCTATCTACCGTGCTCGAGTCCAACAAATGAGTTTAGCAACGGCTGATGGCGCGCCTGTTACGGGCATTAACTCTGAAACACGCAGCCTAAACTTTGAAATTAACGATACTATAGAATTGGGTGATTGGACTTATAACTTAGGATTATTGGTCAGCCAAGACACGTGGTATGGTCAAGGCTTAAAAGCTAAATCAGGTACTATTTCTGGCTATGAAGTTGCTCCTGGTCACAAGTACCAAATGTACCAAACCGACTGGAAAGATATGCTGCAACCTCGTTTAGGTGCAACATGGACTTATTCTGACGAAGATTCCGTATTTGCAAACTTTGCGATTTATAATCCTGAAGCGAGTTCATTATCTCGCGCAGCATCATGGGATCGAAACACTCGTGCCGAAATTGAGTTATTACTAGATGAAGCTGGTAATATTTTATCATCTTCACCTAGAAATGGTTCGTCTGGTAAAGTATTCCAAGATGATATGAAACCACGTCGCATTAACGAATTTACTATCGGAACCACTAAATATGTTGGTTCTGACTTAGTATTACGAGCTCATGTTCGTCACCGTAAAGGCATGCACTTTTGGGAGGATATGCCAAACAATGCGCGCCTAACTGATTACTCAGGTGTTGATGCCGAAGGTGTACCGCAACACATTGCAGATAAAGGCTTATATGTAGCTAACTTAGCTGATATTCGTGACGAAATTGGTGGTTCGTCTTATGTAATTGCAGAGGTTGATGGCGGCGAAACCAAATAT
Organism: Pseudoalteromonas sp. SG41-5; assembly: GCF_014164495.1. Taxonomy (NCBI): domain Bacteria; kingdom Pseudomonadati; phylum Pseudomonadota; class Gammaproteobacteria; order Alteromonadales; family Pseudoalteromonadaceae; genus Pseudoalteromonas; species Pseudoalteromonas sp. SG41-5. The sequence goes on from NZ_JACJFH010000081.1 coordinate 8,330, forward strand.
TGGGAAGCAAGTATTGAAGCCGAATACTTGGGTGAGAATAGCTACGTAAACGCTTCATATGTATGGAGTCACTACTATGGCAACTTTGACCAAGATAACACCACAACAAGCAATGATGCGAATAACTTTATTGGTTCATCTTATTATGGTGATGGTCTCGGTCGTTACCCTTGGGATAATCGCTATGGCACACTCTCAGGTGATAAACCTCACCTGTTAAAAGTATACGGTTACTATACTCTTCCTTGGGAAGCTAACTTAGGGGCGTACTTCGTATTCCAATCAGGTAAAGCATGGGAAGCATGGGATGGAACAACATACGGCTACCCTACAAGCCATATTAGCCGCTATGCAGAGTCTGCTGGTAGTCGTCGCACTGCTAGCCATTGGCAACTTGACTTAAACTATACGCAAGACTTTAAGTTCTCTGGTGATATGGAACTACAATTTCGTGCAGATCTCTTCAATGTATTTAATCGTCAAACAGGTTATAACAAAAACCCGTATGTACTTGAAGAGAAGTTTGGTGAATCGCGTAGCTACTACAATCCACGTAGCTTACAGTTATCAGTTAACTTCAAGTTTTAATCTTATGGATTAAAGTAAGCGCTCAATGGGCGCTTATTTCCCCATCCATGGTAAGGCCACAATTGTGGCCTTTTTTAATGCCCTTTTTAATGACTAATAACTCAAATCATCCCAATACAAAACAAATACCTTATTTGCTTTTAACCCACCTTGTGGCAAAGTTAAAATGCAGGTCGCGGTTTATCCCAACATGTAGGCAAAGGTTTAACGTTATTGTCGCGAGGTAAACTCGCTGCTACAAATACCCCCACTAATTATAGTGGTTCATTTATGGAGACTATTTTTACTGTTTTGAGATTGACGCTAAAACAAGACAACATTAATTGAAAACTAAAAACGCAGCCTAAGCTGCGTTTGAAAGGTTTATAAATGAAAATAGTCTTATTGATATAACAAATATGCTGCGCGTTGCTGTTTAAAGCGAGCTAGATCTTGTTGCCAGCTTTGTTTGATTTGCAGCTCTGTTTGGCCGGCTTCGATAGCTAAACGCAGCTTATCAGTGCCTGCAAGTTTATCCATAAAGCCAGCACGTTCAAAGAACGTTTGCTCGTTTTGCATTAAAGTTTTGTAGGCTGTAATAAATAAACTTAAATCTAGTCCTTTGATTGTACTGTCTCGTAAATCAAGACCTTGCACCTCTATCCCTTTAAATTTAGGGTTCATTGATGCCCCCTCAATAGCACGCGGAGTGAAACTAAACTCCCCTAACGCAATCGGTGAATAACCTATCACTTGAAATGGAAAGTCTGTACCACGGCCAATTGTAATTGGTGTTGCTTCAAAAAAGCATAATGATGGATACAATGCAATTGACTGATCATTTGGTAAATTAGGGCTTGGCTGAACAGGTAAACTATACGTCATATCGCGGCGATAATGCGCCACAGGCACAACCGTCAAGTTTAGTGACGAAGCTTTATTTATCCACCCTTCACCTTTGATCATTTTTGCCAGCTCGCCCACTGTCATACCATGTAATACAGGAATTTCATGCATGCCAACGAAAGACTGAAATTTTAACTCTAAAACTGGCCCATCAACATAAGCAATATTCGGGTTTGGCCTATCAAGTACAATAAAATCAATGTTATTCTCAGCAGCAGCTTCCATCATGTAATGCATTGAGCTGATATAAGTGTAAAAACGCACACCAACATCTTGAATATCAAAAATAATCACGTCTAATTCGCTTAATAAAGCGGTATCTGGCTTTTTATTACTGCCGTAAATAGACACCACATCAATACCGGTCTTTGCATCCACCGTATTTTTTACATGCGCGCCGGCATCGTGGTCGCCACGAAAACCATGTTCAGGGGCAAATATTTTAGTAACATTCACGCCTTTATCACGCAGTAAGTCGACTATATGGGTGCCATAAACTTGTGAAGTTTGATTAACGACTAAGCCAACTCGTTTGCCCTCAAGTTGTGGTAGGTACTGCTGATATTGTAAAGCGCCAACTCTTAAATTTACTTGCGGTGTATCAGTTAAGATTGCATCGTCAGTGCTGTTGTGGGCGCATGCGCTCAAAATTAGGCATTGTAATATAACCAATAATCTAATTAACATTTATAGTTCCACTGCTTTTCGTAAAAAACCATCCGCTTGGGTTAACATTTGCTCAGCTTGGGCGGCATCTTTGCCTGTTAAGATGATTAAAATAGCCAATTTAGCACTTTGTTTTGCTTGGGCAAGCGCATCGACTCCTTGCTGATGAGTGCAATCGGTTGCTTGCATTACGATGCGGATCGCACGAGCATGCAGCTTTTCATTGCTAGCATTCACATCAACCATCAAGTTTTTATAGACTTTACCGGTGCGGATCATACTGGCTGTGCTGAGCATATTTAATACTAACTTTTGTGCAGTACCCGATTTCATACGTGTTGAACCAGTTACCGCTTCAGCGCCAACTACCGGGCAAATGCCAATATCAGGTAGTTTCATTACCGCGGAGTTAGGATTACAGGTTACTCCAACGGTGGTACATCCTATTGATTTTGCATACTCAATGGCTGCTCGCACATAAGGTGTACGGCCACTAGCGGCAATCCCTACCACGACATCTTTAGCTTGTAGATTAACGGCTTTAAGATCTTCTACGCCTAATTTTAAGCTATCTTCGGCACCTTCAACTGCTTTTTTAAAAGCCGTTTCGCCACCAGCAATTATTCCCATTACTTGTTGATCGCTGACACTGTAAGTTGGCGCGCATTCCACAGCATCTAAAATACCTAAGCGACCACTGGTGCCGGCACCAATATAAATTAAACGACCGCCTTGCTTAAATGCCGTTACAATATGATCGACCGCTTTGGCTATCTCTGGGATCACTAACTTTACAGCAGCGGCAACTTTTTGATCTTCCAAATTTATTTTGGTTAAAATTTCGCGACTATCGAGTAAATCTATATCCAACGTATCTAAGTTTTGTCCTTCTGACACAATCCCGTTCAGCTCTTCTAAAAGTGCACGCTGCTGATTAAAATTAGACTCAGGGCTCATTGTGTAATCCTTGTGTATTCAATTTGTTTAATGCGGTCGCTGGCTAAAATCACCGCACCGGCTAACGAATCCCCTTGACGGGGAGATAAATTCAGTTGTGTATTTTCATTTAATAATGCAATGGTTACGTCCGCTAAACCGCCAATAATTATGACTGGTAACTGGCTCTGACCACGACATTTTTCAATCAATCTCTCGACTTGTCGAACATGCTCACTAAGCACCGTATCGGCTATTATACACTGTGTTTTTAAACTAAAGATTAAAGGACTAAAACGCGCATAATCTAACGCTTTGGCCTTCATTAACCAACTTGATATTTGTTCTCGCTCACGGCCAACTTGTTCACTCAGCTGTTGCGTTAACAGGCTTTTAGGTTGCTCAAAGCGGTCTATTTCATCTAACAAGCATTGCACAGCACTTAACCCTAGGCGCGCACCACCGCCAAAATCATCAACCGAAAAACCCCAGCCGCCAATTAATTTTGTTTCTCCATCAGCGGATAATCTTGCTGCTACAGCGCCCGTTCCTAACGCTAACATTGCAACCGGCTGACCTAGATTTGCACCATATAATGAGGTGATTGCATCACTTACAATACTCAATTGCGCAAATTTAATATCACAGTCTAGCTGTAAGCTTGCAGTTACTCGCTCAGCCAGCACTTTAGACGAGCCGCCCGCAAGTCCCATTACCGCCAAAATTTGGCTATGCTTAGCGCCACTTTGTGCACATACGCTAGTGATCACTTGCTGTAAACTAGTAAGCGCCGTCTTAAAATCGTTATAAACTGAGGCTGCACCAGCCTGCGCAGTAAATTCTTCAGCGCTATGTAAATTCACTAATTTCGCCAGCGTTTTGGTGCCCCCGCCATCAATAGCCAGTATATAGTCAATGTTCATGCCTATTGGGCTCCTACAGCTGACTGGCCGCGCTGGGCAAGTTGAGGTTTACCTAAACAACACACTAAAGTCGACAACGCAGTACCAATACATAACTGCCAAGTAAAGCCTAAATAGAAGCGATCTGCTGCCGGCAATAACCAATCAATGATGTATGGTTGCATGAATAAAGTGATCATAAAGCCGACAATTAACGCCGCCAATACTGAGCCTTCACTGCCACGTTTAGTAAATAGTGTTGTAAAATACACGCCCAGTAAACCACTGTACGAAAACACCATGACACTCAGCGCAAACTTAAGAAGCGGCATATCACTGTATTGCTGCCAGAAATAACAAACTATGGCCATTAACGCTAATGATAGGCTCACAACCGCCATGCCAATACGCCCGGCTTTAACAAAATGGTTATCGGCAACTTGCTTATTTTTAGCTGCTAAATAAGGTCGATATAAATCTTGTACAATGACCGACGACATCGAACTTAAACCGGAGTTTAATGTTGAAATGGCCGCGGCAATGATACCGACGCTAACTAAACCTTTAACACCAGCAGGGGCCTCATTAAGTACGTAGTACATAAAAATAGTGATTTTTTCACCATTAAACTCTTGTACGACTTGCGCACCGTCACTGTTCATTAATGCTGGCTGCTGATAAACGATATAAAGTAATAAACCAATAAAGATAAATACCAACATCACGGGAATAACCATCACGATAGAAAGTAGTAATGCTTTACTGCCTTCTTTGTCACTCTTACACGTCAGTAGACGCTGTGTCATATCTTGATCAAGACCAAAGGCGGCAATGTTAAGTAATACAAAGCCGGTTAATACCGACGCCATATTGAACACCCCACTTGGACCAAAATCTAAATCAAATTTGAAAATCGCCAGCTTTGAATCAGCACCGGGGGTTGGCTCATTTAAGGTTGCTAAAATAGTTGAAAAATCAGCGGGGATCAGTACCAACAAACACCAGATAACGGCAATCGCAGCACTGACATATACGACACTTTGCAGCACATCAGAATAAATTACACTGCGAATACCACCAAATACGGTATACAACAAACCCGCAAGTGCTAATAGCAAAGTCGCTATAATCACACTTTCTGCGGCTATATTACCGTATAAAATCATCGCTACTGCAATCGCGGCCATATATAGACGTGCGCCACTGGCGAACACTCGGCCAAATAAATACATTAAGCCGCTGCGGCGTTTAGCTTTTGGCCCTATGCGCTTTTCAAGCAGTTCATAAACGGTGTACACTTTTTGTTGATAAAACTTAGGGATCAGAAAAATAGAAACAATAAATGCAGCTATGAATGCGCCAATGTTCGTTGCTAAATACGATAAATCACCTTGATAACCCTGATCAGGTCCACCAATAAAAGTGGCAGCAGACTGTGAAGTAGCTAATACCGAAATAGCCACCATCCAGGTCGGCATACTATTACCGCCTAAAAAGAAGTCTTTACTTGAGTTGGCGCGCTTACGGTTAAACCACCAACCACTGAGTAATAAAATTGCTCCGTAGCTTGCGAATACGAGCCAATCTAGCAAGGTGTATTGTGCACTCATTTATTATCCCAATTTCAAACCAATCAATGGAATATATTATTCCATTAAATTAATAAAAAGAAAACAATTTTATTATTTACTTTGTAAAGCCACGCGATCGCGTGGCTGTACACGTATTATTTAATCGCTGGTAACTTCCAAAGCAATTGTTTTTGTTGATATTGTTCGCTAGGCAAGCTCACTAACAATGGTTTTTTCTGTTCATCTAACCAAGCTAACAAGGTATCCATATTCTGCTCAGTCATTGCAGTACAACCGGCAGTTGGTTTATTTTCTGCGCGCCATAAATGCATAAAGATACAACTGCCTGCACCATCAACATTTTGACTATTGTGCTTAACCACTAAGCCTTTTTTGTAAAGGTTATCTTGGCTGTAAATATCACGGCGCATCCACTCAGACGAGTCTTTGACAGCAGCCTCTCCTACCACTGACTTATTAACTAGCTGGTTATAAAATGGCGAACCTTTGACATCAACACAATAGTCGTCAGCAGTCATGCCTTGGTAGGTCATATTGGTTTTTAATGAATCTAAATAACCAAACGCGGTGCCGAGTTCAAAAATACCAGCGGGAGCTTTACCATCGCCTTCTTGTTTTTGTTCGCCCGCTTGAGCTGGGTGTAAACCAATACCCCACGCAAGACCGGTGCGCCCAAGTACCACACTGTGACCTTGGCCTTGTTGTTGCCATTGTCCTGCAACACGCTCAAATCGATACAATTGTGCGGCAATGGCTTGCCAATCATCTGCAACCACCACCACTAACTGTTGGCTTTGCTGTGGGATAACTGCAGCACTTGCAGCTGCTGATGTACTTGCACTATTTGCACAGCCGCTGAGGGCTGCTGTGGTGATTAATGTTATTATTATTTTTTTCATAACGGCCAAATTCCATCGTTTATCGGTTGTAATGTGTCGATACTTTTAATCCCCAAGCCAGGACCATCACTTAACGTGATCGCTGGGCCATTAAATTCCACACCGCCTTGCACCGGATCATATTGTCCAAGCGCTGGACCGTCTAAGTCTATTTTACTGATCTGCTGGGCTTTTGCAGACGCTAAATGCGCAGCACCTGCAACGGCAATACTGCCTTCTAACATGCAACCGATCATACAATCAGCTTGATACTGTGCAGTAATATTGGCAATTTCAATAGCACGACTTAAGCCACCCGTTTTCATGACTTTGATATTGATAATATCAACAGCATTTTGCTCTAATAATTGAATTACTTGCTTGGGCGAAAAGGCACTTTCGTCAGCCATGATCGGCGTATTTACCCGCTCAGTAATATACTTTAAACCTTTAAAATCATCACTTTTCACTGGCTGTTCAACAAGTTCTAATTCAACATTGTGGCTTTCTAATTGCTGTAAAGCAAACACCGTTTGTTTAGCATTCCAGCCCTGATTTACATCCAAACGAATTTGCGTTTGCTGGCCAAAACCTTGATAAATCGCTTTCACTCGTTCGATATCTTGCTGTAAATCATTGCCAATTTTTACTTTTAAAATATCAAAACCTTGCGCTACAGCCACAGCACAATCACTGAGCATTTTATCAATATTATCAACGCTAATAGTGATATCAGTTCGTAATGTTTGACTACCACCGCCGAGCAATTTATACAGCGGCGCTTGATATAATTTACCCCACAAGTCATAAACAGCCAGCTCGAGTGCGGCTTTAGCGCTGTAATTTGCCACCACACTTGATTGGATCACTTGGCAAATTTGATTGAGGTTTTCGATTTCCATACCAATTAGTTTTGGCGCTATAAATTGTTTAATAACGCTAAGGATACTTTGGTGAGTATCACCGGTTATTACTGGCGTAGATGCCGCAGCACCATAGCCAATTTCGCCTTTATCGGTTTCAATTAACACCACTAAGTCTTCAATATAGCTCACTTCACGCAGCGCTGTTTTGAACGGCGTAACTAATGGCACTTTAAGTTTGGCAAAACGTATCGCCGTAATCTTCATTTTTAACTCCTAGCGAATACGCTTAATATTATAAGTACGGTCTAAATAGCTCTGAGTTTGCGATAAACGCAGTGGCAATAAAGGCGTTACCGATACCCCATTAAGTGAACTTGAATAAAAACTACCATCAGCCTTGTTATAACCCAACCCTTTAACATCATGGATCACATACGGTTGACCGTCTTGTTCACCTAAGTACATCATTACATGGCCTGGTATATAAATTAAATCGCCCACTTGCATGTTATTAACTACCGCTAATTTATCGCTTTCATTGCTGGTTTTATCAAAACGGTGATTTGTTCCATACTCTCCCTTCCCCTGCTGACCTGAATTACGCGGCATAAATAGACCAAATGATTTATATATTTCGCCAACAAAACCAGTGCAGTCACGGCCATTATAGTCGTGTCCCCAACCGTAGCGTTCGCCTAAAAATTTAAACCCTTGTTTTATTAAATGCTGTTGGGTGTAAGGTAAATACCCTAAATGCACATCACTGCTGCGACTGATCAAGGCAGGCTTAATAACTAACTGACCTTGTTCCCCGCGGGTTGGCAGTTGCACAACATAATTAGCGTAGGTGTTTTGGCCATTTAATAAATGAGGGGTTTTATCTGCCGGCATTAAAGGCAGACGAACGCCCATGTCCAATTGCACTTGCGATGTAGTGGTATCATTAGGCACGTAAGCGGTATTTACTTTTGCGCCAGTTATCAATAAAAAGTCATCGTTATTTTTAAATTCACGAAGTGTGCTTTTATTCGATATCGCAATATCAGCTTTGGGCGCCCATGCTAGATAGTTATAAGCGCGCACAAGTAACCATTTCTTATCGGCACTTTCATGCAAAATAGCCACTGTATCACCGGGGAACAATCCGCTTTCTTGAAAACGGTCTAAGTCATTATCTAAGCCACTATTTAATACTCGGTCCGACGTTGGAAAAGTACGCAGGACTGAGCGCTTTACCACCATGGCATAACTAACTTGATTATTATCTGCCACAGCGTCTAAATTCAAGTTGGCTAAATATTTTGCAAAATGCTTATTACTTAATGCCACGCCATTAGGGTAAAAACGCGGGCTTTTTGGTACCGCACTAATACTGAGTATATATGCCTTTAACTGCTCACGAGTTAGCTGAGAGGCAAAATCGAGTGGATCGACAATATGTTCATTGTCAGCAATCAGTTGTTTATTAAATGCCGCGATTTGCGCTGCACTCATCAGAGTTTTATCTGTCACTTGGCTTAACCAGTGCTGCGGGGTTAATTGAGATTGAGTGACCCCAATGACATCTGATTGCCACGTGTTAGCCGCCGCAATGACGGGTGCCATGGTAATAATACTTGCTAATGAAATACTCAGGGCGATAAATGTATGTCGCATTCGTGGGTTCCCTATTATCAATTTGCTTGGTAAGTCGTGCTGTGTGCTACTTATTATTGCTTTTGCGGTATCAGTAACTGTTTAAATGCATGCGTAAAATTAGCCTGCATTTTTAAGCCAACCACGGCTAAATTTTTTTCACTTGCACCTGGCACACTATTTTGTGCCACTAAGGTAAATTCGCGTCCACCTTGAATAAACGGTAAGTAAACATGAGCCAACATGACAGTTTCTGTGGTTGAGCGTGTTTCGCTTGGACCCCAACCTATTTTTTGCCAAACTCGCCATTGCCCCTGCGTTAACTCGTCTAAAATTTGTTTTGCTGGGCGAGTATCGTCTGGTGCAAGCGCTTGCGCTAAAGAGTCAGTGATCATTTGACTGAGCCCTTGCATCATACCACCCACTTTAGCGGTTTTATCCGTATTGCCGGTGCCATTAAATAGTACATCAATGTCTTGTGCTTGTAGTAAAGGCTGCTGAGTTAAGGGCTCTCGAGTGTGGCTTGCTAAACGTTTTAACCACTCAGCTTGAGCCAAAGTTGTCATGGCTTTATTACCGGTTAAACCACAGCCATCACACCGGTAGTCTAAATAAGCAGGATCATCGGTATTAACAGTAAAATAAGCGATATTGCTAGCAATAACATCACTATCAGTACTTTGCCAACGAATCGTGCTAGGAGTAAAAATCTCTGTAGCATAAGCACCTTTAAACATAATGCGAGAATCATTAAGCTTTAGCCAATTATCTGCAAATAAATTACTTAAATAATCACGCCCAGCAACATTAATAAAGTAGCTCGCTATTGCATTAGAGTTTCCATCAGCGCTGCCAAAATGCTCGTAGCTATTAATACTAGTGATCAAATCAGCAACATTGCTATCACCTATTAGCGCATGTGCACCAAGCTCTGGGTTTATTTGCCGTACTTTTGCAATTGCACCGCTAAAAGCTTGAATTTTAGATGAACTCCATGGCTCATATAAATCATTCTGGGTACCATTTGCTAAATAACGATACGCTAGTTGGTTACCTTGCTGTTGGTAATCAATTACTAACAACTTACCCTGCGATGTCGGAATATCAAAATAGTGCCAATCTGCTGCCACGCGTTGCTGCCACCCTAACTGACTGTAATTAACCTGCGCCGCTGTTTTATAGTGCGATTGCGCAACACGATTAGCAACTAAATGCGCCTGCATAGGAATATTTGTTAAATCAGCCGGTAAGACAGGCGCAGCCAACATCACCTGTTGATAGAACGTCTTATGTTGCTCTTGTAACGATGCAACAGTCTCTTGCTGTGGCTGACTCTGACAGCCAAAAAGCCCAGTTACTAAGCTCACACTGAAAACATTCAGCCCCGCTTTTTTCAGTTTCATTACAATCAAAATTAAATTCCTTATGATTTTTATTTTTGGAATATTTTATTGAAAATAACATATTTTCCACAGCAAGCAAATATTTGCATCCGATTAACATCTTAAAACGTACTAGTATTAAATATAAACATTTCGACCTATTTATAAGGAAATGATAATGCGCACTTTTTTAATTCTATCTGGTAGCTTACTTTGCTCTACCAATGTACTTGCAAACATTGAAGAAATTACCATATACGGACACCGCACGGGACTTATTGGTGAGGCTATTAGTGCATCAAGTGGCGTAATTGGCCAAGGTGAAATAGAAAACCGTCCAATGTTACGTAGCGCAGAAATGCTAGAACTGATCCCAGGTATGGCCGTCACACAGCACAGCGGCTCAGGTAAAGCTAATCAATATTTTATCCGCGGTTTTAATCTCGACCATGGTACTGACTTTGCCACCAGCATTGATGGTATGCCAATTAATATGCGTAGCCATGGGCATGGTCAAGGCTACACCGACCTTAACTTTATTATTCCTGAAACAATTTCGACTATAGATTATCAAAAAGGCGCGTATGGCGCCGCTCAAGGTGACTTTTCAACCGCTGGCAGTGCTGAATTTAATCTAGCTGATAACCCAAAACATCAACAACTTGACTTTACAATTGGCGAAGACAATTACCAGCGAGTGATGGCATTAGGCTCAATTGGGATTGCTAACGGGAAAATTATTATTGCCGGTGAGTGGCAAGGTTATGATGGCCCTTGGCAAGATATCAATGAAGATGTAGATAAAAAAAATGCCCTAGTACGCTATGTAGGTAAAGCATGGGATGGCGATTTATCTGTCACGGCAATGGCTTATGACAACAGCTGGAATTCCGCAGATCAAATTCCACAACGGGCTGTAGACCAAGGTATTATCAGTGCGCTAGGTTCACTCGATACGACCGTAGGCGGCAGCTCTAGTCGCTATAGTTTATCGGCAAACTGGCAAGGCCAGCACATTAAAGCCAATGCCTATGTGATCAACTACGACATGGACTTGTTTTCTAACTTCTCTTACTTTTTAAATGATCCTATTAATGGCGATCAGTTCCAACAAGTCGATAGCCGGACAATTAGTGGTGGCGCACTGAGTTATCAATTTGCTGATACTCTTGCAGATATGCTAATCCAGCATACAGTTGGTGTGGAATATCGCCGCGATGATATTGATCAAGTTGGTTTATACAATACCAAGCAGCGCCAACGCTTAAGTACTGTGCGTGAAGATGCTGTAGACGAAGCCAGCTACTCAGCCTATTGGCAATCACAAGTAAATTTAAGCCAAGCACTCGAAGCAACATTTGGCGTGCGTTATGATTACTTTGACGCAGATGTTGATAGCAATAACAGTATTAATTCAGGCAGTGCAGATGATGATTTGGTTAGCTTTAAAGCCAGCTTAAATTACCTGTTTAATGACAACCTAGCCGGTTATGCCAACTGGGGGCAGTCGTATCATTCAAATGATGCGCGTGGAGCGACCATTAAACAAGATCCGGTGACACTTGAGTCTGCTGATAAGGTTGATTTACTGGTGCAAAGCAATGGCGCAGAGCTGGGTTTACGCTACTTTGATCAACAACGGTTTAATTTATCAGCGGCATTATGGTGGCTAAGCTTAGATTCTGAATTATTATTTGTGGGTGATGCGGGTAACACTGAAGCCAGTGATGCATCAAAACGTTACGGTTTAGAGCTCAGTGCGTATTATTGGCTTAATGATGCCTTGAGTTTAGACGCCGAGGCCTCATTTACACATTCACGCTTAGATATCGATTCAAATGACGATCGAATTGAAGGCGCAGTGCCTGTGGTTGCCAGTACTGGCATTAATTGGCATATTACCCAGCAGTGGCAGTCTTCACTGCGCGTACGCCACATTGGCAAACGTATACTCAGTAGTGATGGCGATAAACGCTCAGAGCCGCTTACAGTCGTAAATGGTTTAGTAAGTTATCAACAAACGCATTGGAAAGTGGGCCTTGAGCTATTAAATATATTTGATAGTACGGATCACGATATTGACTACTTTTACACGTCACGCTTAGCTGGCGAACCTATTGAAGGCGTTGAAGATCATCACTTCCACCCGATTGAGCCGCGTACCCTGCGCCTAAACTTCAGCCTGTTATTTTAGTTTGGTTATTGTTACTAATAATTGAGCTAAACACTTTGCTGATCCGGTTTATACTTTAAGGTATGAAGCGGATCAGCAAGGCTGCATTTTAAATTAACTCACTTAGCACTACTAAATAGCCATAGTGCACTTGTATATAAGCATTAAATAATCACCAGTTAGCCTTTAAAACTCTGCCATGGTCCTGTGATCGCTAATGTTTTTGTTGGTGAATACACATTAACAAATAAGGTGTTGCCATCAGCAGAAAAACAAGCTCCCGCCAACTCGGTTTGCGCTGTTAAGCGGGCAAAATTATATACATCACCACTAGGTGTTACGCCACGTAAATGGTTATCTACCACGTCGGTATACTGATCTTCACAAACGATCAAGTGCCCGTTAGGTGCAACAGTGAGATTATCACCAAAGTTAAATAACGACTTATCTGTGCTTTCTACAAATAGTTGAACGTGTCCTGGAGCTAGATGCTCTTTATCTGTTCCTTCAAATGCTGATGGTTGATACTTCATCACTTGACCAAGCTGCTTTTGACCACCATTAGTGCAACAAAAATAAAGTTCTTTTTCACCCCAATGTATCCCTTCACCACGAGCGAAAAGTGCAGCGCCTTGTTTGTGGCCGCGTATTCTTAAATCGTCTTTTGGACTTTCAGGTTGCGCCAAATCAACCCATTCAACGGCCATATTGTGTTGTAAAGGCATTACCCCTGTAACCCAATTACGAGTATCAAACTGTGGCTGTGCTTTAATCATCATAGCTTGAAGTTTACCTCCTTTACTCAACTTACCGTATTCATTAGGAATAAAACGATAAAATAAACTATCGCCTTTGTCTTCTGTCAGATAAACAATACCGGTTGTTGGATCAACAGCAGCTGCTTCGTGGTTAAACCGCCCCATTGCCTTGAGAGGCTCAGGGTTTACTAGTCCTTTAGCGTTGGCTGGTATCTCAAAAATATAACCGTGATCTTGATTAAAGCCATCCGCTTTAGTCAGAACAGTCTCTTCGCAAGTAAGCCAACTACCCCATGGGGTAATACCACCTGCACAATTGCGGATCGTGCCAGTGAGTGACAAATATTCTTGCTCTTTTTTACCGGTTTTTAAATTATAAATAATATGACTTGTGCCTCCTGGCAAAGCAACACCTTGCGCAGTAGTGTCATAAGCAAATGACGTTTTATGCGTTTGTAAGCTAACATCTGCTTTTGCTAAATCAGTTGGTTTTAGTTCATGGTTTCTGACTAATGCAACCCGCTCATCATCAAGGGCAATACAGCCCATACCATCGGCTTTATCTGGCACTGTAAAGCCATCATCCATTTTATCACCCAGTTTTGATATAACTTGATAGCTAAACCCTGCTGGTAAATCGAGTAACTTGTTAGGATCAGTCACTAACGGACCATAGGCACTTAAATGCTCACTCACGTCAAGAAATGGTACTTTGCCAAAAGTACTACGAGAAGGCCCCATAAAAGCGAGTGTACCGGCACTAATAATAAATTGTCTTCTTGAGATCATCGTAAAACTCATAGTGTGATAAAATAACAGGCATATGATAAATGAAATTATCCTATAAAAACGGCCTCCATAAAAAGTTCATACAATTGTCATATCTCAAAGCAAACCTCATTGACAGTTGCTCTATTAAATTTCAGGCATAAAAAAACCGACTCTCGTCGGTTATCTTCTATTAACTTTAATAGTAATAGAAAGTGGTGGGCGCAGGACGTATCTTCAAAGAGTGAACCTCCGACCACTCGGTTGGTGGTTTCAACTTTAAAAAGCGCGTGATAAACCCGAGCCTACAGCAAATTTCAGGCATAAAAAAACCGACTCTCGTCGGTTATCTTCTATTAACTTTAATAGTAATAGAAAGTGGTGAGCGCAGGACGTATCTTCAAAGAGTGAACCTCTGACCGCTCGGTTGGTGGTTTCAACTTTA
>NZ_JACJFH010000082.1:0-22709 GCF_014164495.1 Pseudoalteromonas sp. SG41-5
CCTAGAACCTAGAACCTAGAAACTATTTAAAAAGGATTATCATGTCATTTAACACAATTTCAGTTATTGGCTTAGGCTATATTGGTTTGCCAACAGCTGCAATGTTTGCATCGCGTAAAAAAAGCGTGATTGGTGTTGATGTAAATCAACATGCTGTAGATACAATCAACCGTGGTGAAATACATATAGTAGAACCAGATCTAGACATGATCGTGCATGCAGCAGTGACAGAGGGTTATTTAAGAGCCGTAACATCACCAGAGCCTGCGGATGCATTTTTGATTGCAGTACCAACACCATTTAAGAGTTCTCTTAATAACGAAAGTGATTCTGCAATACCAGAGCCAGATTTAAGCTATATCAAAAAAGCCAGTGAAGCTATTGCACCTGTACTTAAAAAAGGTGACTTAGTAATACTAGAATCTACATCACCAGTTGGCGCTACAGAACAAATGGCTGAGTGGTTAGCTGCAGCTCGCCCTGACTTATCGTTCCCACAAGCTGCTGGTGAAGAAGCTGATATAAATGTGGCACATTGCCCAGAACGAGTACTGCCTGGCCATGTTGTGCGTGAGCTGGTTGAAAATGATCGCGTTATTGGTGGTATGACTGCAAAATGCTCAGCCCGAGCTGTAGAGCTTTATAAAACATTTGTACAAGGGGAGTGTGTAATAACAAATGCTCGTACGGCAGAAATGGCTAAGCTAACCGAAAATTCATGCCGTGATGTACAAATTGCCTTTGCTAATGAGTTATCAATCATTTGTGATAAGTTAGATATTGATGTTTGGGAATTAATATCGCTTGCTAATCGCCACCCGCGTATTAATATTTTACAACCAGGCCCTGGTGTTGGCGGTCATTGTATTGCGGTAGACCCGTGGTTTATAGTCAGTAAAACGCCTGAGGAAGCGCAATTAATCCACATCGCACGTAAAGTGAATGATGCTAAACCGCAATGGGTAATCAATAAAGTAAAACTAGCAATTGCTGACTTTTTACAAGCTAACCCAACTAAAACGGCAAAAGATGTCACTATTGCCTGTTATGGCCTAGCATTTAAACCTGATATTGACGATTTACGTGAAAGCCCTGCTTTAAATATTACTAAGCAAATAGCTGAGCTTCATTCTGGTACTGTTCTTGCCATTGAACCTAATATCCATACGTTACCAAATAATATAGCTGAACTAGAGTTATCTACATTTTCAGATGCTAAAGAAAGGGCCGATATTCATTTATTACTTGTTGATCATAAAGAATTTAAAGCTCAGAAAATGAATAATCATTATTTAATCGATACTAAAGGAATTTGGTGCTAGATATGAATAATATATTAAATTTAGTTGGTCGTAATAAAGCGCTTTTTTCGCATGATATCAATGAAGCTGAAAGCAAGCTTAAGCAAGAAGTATCCCAATCTCGCTTTTTAGTACTTGGTGGTGCAGGCTCAATTGGGCAAGCTGTAACGAAAGAGATTTTTAAACGTAATCCAAAGAAATTGCATGTTGTTGATATAAGTGAAAACAACATGGTCGAACTTGTTCGTGATATTCGCAGTTCTTTTGGTTACATTGAGGGTGATTTTCAAACTTTTGCATTAGATATTGGTTCTATTGAATATGATGCTTTCATACAAGCTGATGGGCAGTATGATTACGTATTAAACTTATCAGCGCTTAAGCATGTACGCAGTGAAAAAGATCCATTTACATTAATGCGTATGATCGACGTTAATGTATTTAACACCGATAAAACTATTCAACAATCTATCGACTGTGGAGCAAAAAAATATTTTTGTGTATCTACTGATAAAGCGGCCAACCCCGTTAATATGATGGGGGCCTCAAAGCGCATTATGGAAATGTTTTTAATGCGTAAAAGCGAAAAAATATCTATTTCAACAGCTCGCTTTGCTAACGTTGCATTTTCTGATGGTTCGCTTTTACATGGTTTTAATCAACGCATTCAAAAACAGCAACCAATCGTCGCGCCTAGTGATATTAAACGATACTTTGTTACTCCACAGGAGTCAGGTGAGTTATGTTTAATGTCGTGTATTTTTGGTGAAAACCGAGATATTTTCTTCCCGAAACTAAGCGAAGCATTACACCTAATTACATTTGCTGACATTGCAGTTAAATACCTTAATGAGCGAGGCTTTGAACCGTATTTATGTAAAACGGAAGATGAAGCGCGCGAGTTAGTTAAAACTTTACCAGCGCAAGGTAAATGGCCATGCCTTTTCACCGAAAGTGATACAACCGGTGAAAAAGACTTTGAAGAGTTTTTTACCGATAAAGAAGAGCTCGATATGGCCCGTTTTGAAAATCTAGGTATTATCAAAAATACGCCTGATTTTGACCAGAAGTTATTAAACGAATTTGAAAGCGAAATAGCTTTAATGAAAAACAATAAAGCTTGGACTAAAGAGCAAATTGTGGCGCTTTTCTTTAAAATGATCCCAGGGTTTGGTCATAAAGAAACAGGTAAATATCTTGATGGAAAAATGTAAGCGGGTGTCGGTATTATGACTAAGCAATTTGTTTCGTTTGTTAAAGATCTTTATCAAACAAACGAGTTTATTCCATTACATGCACCTACGTTTGCAGGTAATGAACAACAATATGTAGCAGAGACAATCAGTAGCACATTCGTGTCAAGTGTTGGTAAGTTTGTTGATGACTTTGAAGGTCATATTGAAAGTTACACCGGTACAGCCAAAGCTGTTGCGACTGTAAATGGCACTGCAGCATTACATGCTGCGTTGTATATGGCAGGGGTTAAAGCAAACGATATAGTGATAACTCAAGCACTTACATTTGTAGCTACCTGCAATGCATTACATCACATGGGCGCACAGCCTGCATTTGTGGATGTTTCACCTATTAGTTTAGGGTTGTGTCCGAAGTCTTTAGAATTATTTTTAGATGAGTACGCAGTTTTAACAGAAACTGGGCCTGTTCATAGAACTACAAAGCAGCGTATTAAAGCAGTTGTTCCTATGCACACGTTCGGCCACCCAGTTGAACTGCATGAGCTTATGGCAGTATGTGCAAAGTGGCAAGTTAGTTTAATTGAAGATGCAGCTGAGAGTTTGGGTTCTTTTTATAGAGGTCAACACACTGGTACATTTGGCGATTATGGCGCTATTAGCTTTAATGGCAACAAGGTTATTACCACTGGTGGCGGTGGTATGGTGTTGTGTAAAACCTTAGATGCGGGTCAACGCACCAAACATGTCACTACAACTGCAAAAGTCCCACACCCTTATGAGTTTTATCATGACGAAGCAGGCTTTAACTACCGGATGCCAAATTTAAATGCGGCATTGGGGTGTGCACAAATGGAAAGTTTGCCTGCTTTTATCGAAAATAAGCGCAAATTAGCCTTAATATATGCTGATTTTTTCAATAACTCAGCCTATCAATTTGTTACAGAGCCGAGCTATGCCAAATCTAACTACTGGTTAAATGCAATAATTTGCCCAGATCATCAATCTCGTGAAGCGTTACTAAAAAATGCCAATGCGAATGGTGTTATGACCAGACCAATTTGGCAATTGATGCATCGCTTACCGATGTTTAAAAATGCGTTTAGAGGTGATCTTTCATACTCTGAATTTATAGAACGTCACTTAGTGAATATCCCAAGCTCACCTGTAAAAAGTTTAGGCGGAGTATAAATTTATGAAGGTTGCTGTTTTTACAGGTACTAGAGCTGAATATGGTTTGCTCTTTTGGCTTTTAAAAGATATACAAGCTGACCCTGCTCTAACCTTACAGTTACTTGTTTCTGGTATGCACTTATCTTCAGAGTTTGGTGAAACCTATAAACAAATTGAGCAAGATGGTTTTGAGATTGATGAAAAAATAGAAATCTTGCTCTCCTCAGATACAGCAGTTGGTACTGCTAAAAGTATGGGGTTAGGAGTGCTTGGTTTTGCAGACGCATTAAACCGTTTAAAGCCTGATGCGCTCGTAATTTTAGGCGATAGATTCGAAGCTTTGGCAGCAGCGCAAACGGCTATGATTTTGCGTATTCCTATTCTCCATCTTCATGGTGGTGAAATAACTGAAGGTGCTTATGATGATGCAATACGTCATGCTATAACCAAGCTTAGTTATTTACACGGCACCTCCACTGAAGAGTATCGCCAACGTGTAATTCAGTTAGGGGAGCAGCCTGAGCGTGTAAGGAATATAGGGGCGATAGGCCTAGATCACCTGAAGCGCGGCGAGTTTATGACCGTTGATGAAATTGCTAATTCTTTAGACTTTCGACTTAGCCAGTCATATTTTTTAGTAACTTATCATCCTGTTACTTTAGGAGATGAGCAGCCAGAACAAAGTTTTAATGCTCTGCTAGAAGCGTTAAATGAATTTTCAGACCACCAGGTTATTTTAACTTACCCGAATGCAGATGATGGTGGCCGCCGTATAATTCCAATTCTTGAAGGGTACGCTAAGCAACAGCCTGAAAGAGTGCATGCTATTCCATCACTTGGCCAAAAGCGTTATTTAAGTGCTGTTAAGCATGCCGCTGTAGTAATTGGTAATTCATCAAGTGGCGTAATCGAAGTACCGTCATTTAATGTACCCACTGTTAATATTGGCGTTAGACAAAAAGGGCGCTTAGCGGCTAAGAGTGTATTGCATTGTGACGCCACAAAAGCAGCTATAAAAGCGGCTATAACAAGTGCTCTTAAAGGTGAATATAAAACCTCAGGTGAAGAAATAGCGAACCCTTATGGCGCAGGTAATGCGAGTGAGCAGGCAATCGCCATGCTCAAAACTCTAAACTTCGAGCCAAGTAAGTCCTTTTACGATTTAAAGTGAGCACACTATGACCTTAATTATTGCAGAAGCTGGTGTTAATCATAACGGCAGTGATGAACTAGCTTTTTCACTTGTTGATGCTGCCCATGAGGCAGGTGCAGATATTGTTAAGTTTCAAACATTTAAAGCTAAAAATTTAGTAACAGAAGATGCGCAGCAAGCCGAGTACCAAATAACTAACAGTGGCCAAAAAGAATCTCAATTCTCAATGCTAAAACGGCTTGAGCTAAGTTATGAGTCGCATCACAAATTAGTCAAATATTGTAATGACCTAGGTATTGAGTTTTTATCAACGGCTTTTGATTCAGAAAGCCTTTCATTTTTAGTTGATGACTTAGGCATTACACGATTAAAACTGCCATCAGGCGAGATCACTAATGCACCGTTAGTACTGGAGCATGCTAGAACAGGATGTGACCTTATTGTATCAACTGGTATGGCTACATTATCAGAAATAGAGCAAGTGCTATCAGTGATTGCCTTTGGCTACTTAAACCCACGGGGCACGCCAAATGATGAAACACTGCAAGCGGCGTATTTTTCTGAGCAAGGTAAACAATTATTAAAAGAAAAAGTGACCTTGCTACACTGTACAACAGAATACCCGGCTCCTTTTGGGGATATAAATTTAAATGCAATGGATACAATGAAAGATGCATTTAAACTGGCTGTTGGCTATTCTGATCACAGTGAAGGCATAATTGTACCGGTTGCAGCTGTAGCTAAAGGTGCCGTATTAATTGAGAAGCACTTTACAGTTGATAAAAGCCTGCCAGGACCCGACCATAAAGCATCGTTGGATCCACAAGAATTAAAAGCCATGGTTGATGGTATTCGCACGGTTGAAAAAGTGCTGGGAGATGGTATTAAAGGACCTCGACCATCAGAAGTGAAAAATAAAAGCGTGGCGCGTAAAAGCCTTGTAGCGGCAAATGCAATTACTGCTGGTGAATTATTTAGTGAAAACAACCTAGCTGTAAAGCGCCCTGGAAATGGTGTAAACCCAATAAAGTATTGGCATTACTTAAATAAACCAAGCGGGAAAAGTTATAAAGCCGGCGACTTAATTGATGAGTAACCTTGGATATTTAATTATCGGCGGTGGCGGGCATGCAGCGGCCCTTGCTGAAATATTAATTAAGCAAAACAAACCTTTATTAGGTGTTGTCGCGCCGAATATTTTAGCTGGTCATGCTATTTTCGATACTGTTCAGCATTACTTGCAAGATGATGACGTATTAAGGTTTGCAGTTGATAAGGTGTTATTAGTCAATGGTATTGGTGCAATGCCGCGTCAAACGCTAAGAGAAAAAGTTTATACACGTTTTAATGAGCTAGGTTATACATTTGCAACAGTCATTGCAGATTCGGCGTTAGTGTCAGACTATGCTGTACTGGCTCAAGGTGCACAAATTATGAATAACGCGGTAATTAATATTGGTAGTGAGATTGGCGAAAACACCATAGTAAATACCTCAGTTTCAGTTGACCATGATTGTATAATTGGTGCTCATAGCCACCTTGCGCCGGGATCCACACTCAGTGGGCAAGTCAAAGTTGAAAATAACGTTCATATTGCTACAGGTAGTAGTATTATTAATAATGTAACCATAGGCAGCAATACGATTATTGGGGTTGGGGCTAATGTTACGAAATCCATTCCAAAATATTCTATAGCGTATGGTGCACGTTCAATAATTAAAGGATTAGGTGAATAGAGATGACGATTAATTGGCAAAAAGTTGTAGTTAGCCCTTCCGATTCGATTAAAGATGTATTAAAAGTTATTGATAAAGAAGCGCTTAGGGTTGCTTTAGTTGTTGATAATAGAAAGCTAATAGGTATGGTAACAGATGGTGATGTGCGCAGGGGGATTTTACAAGGTGTTGAATTAGAGTCGCCTGCAAGTTTAATTATGAATGCAAACCCCGTTAGTGCTAATAAATCATTAAGTAGCAATGAATTAAAAGCACAGATGCAGTCAATGAAGATTTTATCGTTACCGCTTGTTGATGACAATGGGGAGCTTGTTGGCTTAAAAACCCTATATGAAACATTGACCATAGAAAAAAGAGAAAATCCTGTATTTATTATGGCTGGTGGTTTTGGCACTCGATTAAAGCCGTTAACAAATAATTGTCCAAAACCAATGCTGAAAGTAGGCGGTAAGCCTATGCTTGAAACATTAATCAATAGTTTTAAGAGTCATGGTTTTTACCGGTTCTATATTTCTACACACTATCTTCCTGAAGTTATAATGGATTACTTTGGTGATGGTAGTGATTTTGAAATTGAAATAACGTATGTTCATGAAGAAACCCCTTTAGGGACTGGTGGAGCGCTATCATTACTACCAGAATCATTGCCAAAAGAGCCATTGATTATGATCAATGGTGATATTCTAACAAATGTTGATTTTAGTAAAGTGCTTAATTTTCATGAAAAACACCAAAGCGATGCGACTATGTGTGTTCGCGACTATGAAATAAAAGTACCATTTGGTGTAATTGAAGGTAACGGCCATGAAATTACCGGTATAGTCGAAAAGCCCACATATCGTTATTTTGTTAATGCGGGCATTTATGTGATTTCAAATGAAATTATAAAATCGCTGAAAAATAATGAGTATTTAGATATGCCTACTTTATTTGAATTAAAGAAAGAACATGGCAATAAAATCCTGAAGTTTCCAATTCACGAATATTGGTTAGATGTTGGACGCCATGATGACTTTAATAAAGCACAAGTAGATATTTATGAGCTAGGTCTATAAAATGAAGCCAAAAGTGTTAGCTATTGTGCCTGCTCGTGCGGGTAGTAAGCGTCTCCCCCAAAAGAATATAAAGCCGTTAAATGGCATACCGCTCATCGCTCATACTTTTGAGACGATAAAGCACTCTGAATATATAACTGCTACAATTGCTACATCAGATTGCCCTGAAGTTCTTAGAATCAGCGAGCAATATAAAAACACCTACCCATTGAATCGACCCGCAGAGCTAGCATCTGATACAGCGTCGTCTATTGATGTTGTACTTCATGCTGTTGAGTTTGCAAAGCAACTAGGTATGTTTGATGTGATTTGCTTGTTACAACCAACATCTCCTCTACGCACCACGCAAGATATAGATAGCGCAATTGCTTTATATATTGAAAAGCAAGCAAGAGGCGTAGTTTCTTTAACAAAGTGCCAGCATTCACCGCAATGGACTACGTCATTAGATACCTATATAGAGTTTAAGCAATTTATAAAAGGGCTTACTAATACTCGCTCTCAGGATCTTAAAGAGTTTTATCAATTGAATGGCGCAATTTATTTAATTGATCGAGCTACATTGCTAAGTACCAAAAAGCTTTTTTTAGAGGATGATTATTATCCATTTATTATGGCTGAAAAAAATTCGATAGATATAGACACTGAAATGGATTTTATATACGCTAGTTTGATTCTTCAAGCAGGTAATCGAGTTGATTAGGAATGCATTTAAAGCTTCTTTCTTATTTGGTATGTCCGAAATAATACAAAAGGGAGCGATTTTTTTATTAATCCCCTTCTTAACTAAATCTCTATCGCCTGCGGAATATGGACTAATATCATCTGTTTTGATATTAGTCGCTTCAACAACTGTGTTTTTTTCTTTTTCATTTCATGGTGTTATAACTAGGTATTATCATACCTATAAAGGGACAATGAAGAGGGCTTTTATATCAACAGCATTTAGCAGTTTGTTAATGCTTAATACTTTATTATTTTTCTTATTATTTCTTCTGCGATTTACATTGAATGAAACTTACTTTAGTGGGAAGTTAAGTGATGAATTTCTTCTTATTGTAGTTTTTTTAATGGTAACGCAACCTTTTTTTGTTTTTGGGAATGCTTACTTTAAGATTGGCATAAAGCTTAATTTGTTTATATTGTATTTCAATTTTTATTACATTGCACAGTTTGTTGGTATTATTGTTTTTGTTATAAACTTTAAGTTTGCTGTGAATGCATATCTATATACATTGCTTTTTTCAAATTTTTTATATTTCATTTCATTTTGTATTTATTTTTACTATAAAAATGGTTTTTATTTTGAAGTTAGATATCTAAAGCGTATGTTTAAATATGTGGTGTTGGTATTGCCAGTCGACTTGCTGAGTGTGGCAAGTGTTTTTTTAGATCGTTATTTTATAGTAATATTCCTTGGTTTTTCAGCAGTGGGTATTTACTACGTATCATATCAACTATCAATTATTACTCAAATAATTGCTCTTGCAATTAACAGTGCAGTCATGCCCTACTTTTATAAAGCGATAAAGGGAAGGTTAAATGAATTTTATAATGTATTATACGAAGTATATATTCCATTTGTTGGTGGGGTGTGCTTTATATTAATCTTATCATCAGGTTTTATTGTTGAATATGCTCTATCAGAGGAGTATAGAGATGTTTCTAAGATTCTCCCAATATTATTTTTATCTACTTTTCTTATACCTATGTATTTACTTTTAACAAATTTATTAACAATAAATACTAGGCTTCAATCAAAGAAATTACAGGCTGCGATCATATTACTTATTTTTAACCTAGGTTCAACATACTTATTAGTCTCAAACTATGGTTTGCTTGGTGCTGCACTCTCGTCATTGATAGTAAATATGCTTTCTGTACTACTTTTCTTTGGTATAATTAGACGTTATAGGGTGGTTCGTTTAAATGCATTTGTATTCTTTGAAGTTTTTATAATATTATCAGGTTTAACCGTTTTAGTTTTATTGGATATTCAACGGTCATATTTAATAGTATATATTCTTTTATCAGTCTTTTACTGTTCCTTTTTTACTTTCAAAGGAATGAGAAATAAAATTAAAAAAATGGAGAGCGAATTTGCTAGTTTCAAATGAGTTTTTTGATGGTTCTGTGTCTATATTAAATTGGTACTATAAAGAGAGTGCATTTATAAATATAGATCAAAACTTACTTTATTGTACCAATTCACTTTCAAAAGAACAGGTATTAAATGTGGTTGCTGATGTTAGATGTGATGAAACATCATATCTAGAAAGTATTGAAAGCGAGTTTTTTTTAGTAGTAATAGATCTTGCTTTAGATTTAGTGTACTTAATAAGCGATATAACTGGGCGAGATCTTATTTATTATTGTGAAGACAATAATTCAATATCAACAGATTTTTGGAGTATAGTCGATACTGAAAATAAAAAAAAGTCAGATATAGATATACAGCGTTGCAAAGAGTTTATTTTGATGCTATCTGATGTTGAACATAAGACTATAGTAAATGGCATCAATATTTTACCAAGCGCGTCTGTATTTACTCTTGCAGCATCTTTAAAAGTTAAAAAGAAAAAGTATTGGTCTTTTAAATTATGTAAAAATAATCTAACGAAAGATGCTAAATATGATTTACTTGAAGATTGTCTTGATTCATTTTTTTCTGACATAGCTAGCAGGTATGCTAATGTTTCATTTGGTGTTGGGGTTAGCGGTGGCTTAGATTCTAGGTTAATTCCATACTACTGTAATAAGCATGAGATCAAGATTGAACCATTTATAATAGGAGAAGAAAAGCCCAATATTTTTTTACAATCCAATGATCACAAACGAGCAACTGAAATATGTGATAAATACGGTTACTCATTATTGAACCATAATTTTGATAATAGAAATTTTAGAGAGAAAATAAGAAAAGATGCATTGCAGGCCCCTTCAACTGCAAGTCAAATTCTCAAAATGCCAAAAAGTGAACTTATTACATTTACACACCTAATAACAGGTGCAAGTGGTTATATTGTAGGATCCTCTCCTTTTTATGGATGCCCATCTAGCCTAGACTTGAAGGCAACTATTTTTAATAGGCAAACCGTATTAAAGTATTTCCCAAAGCATAAAAAAACAAAAAAAGTACTAAATTATATATTTGGTAGCAATATTGACGTTAGTGAGAAGTTTCCAATTGAATTCGAAGGTGTATTATCAAGTGGCGAAATATCAATTTTAAAGTCTAAGTTAGATGACTACTTAGTACAGTATGAAGGGTTTAACACAACAGAAGTTTTGATGAACTATGCTGTAGATATACTAGGACAAAGAAATAAAATGGGGGCTTTTGAAAGCCTTTTAGGTGAAGTTGAAAGCTTTACTATGTATGGACCTAATATGTTGAAGTGCGTTGAGAGTTGGGGAGTAAAAGATATATTCAATAGAACTTTTTTTGAAGATTTTATTAGAGAAAGACACCCGGAACTAGCTGCTATTAAAAGCCAAGATCATAAATCATCTTTGAATACTCGAAAGGAATCTTCTATCTCTAAAATTAAAAATATATTAGAGTTTACTTTTCGGGGCCGTGGAGTTATGAATTATGAAAACTGGGCTAAAAATAATGATTTTCTGAACGAAGTTATGGAAATGTTCAATGAATATGATTATTTGGAAGGTTATATTGAGCTTGATACAGTAATAAAAAATGTTAAAAAAGGGATTATATCTCCACAGGTATTACTTAACTGCATAAAGGTCAATGAACTTATTCACTTGATATCCACAAGGAAGTGATACAGTGTCGTACGTATTATTAAGTAAAGAAGCTTTTATAAATAACATTCGTTATTTTACTAAAGAAACTTCTCAGCAATCACTAATTATAGGCCTAAAAGATAACGCATACGGTCATGGTATTGAGTACATAGAAACCCTAGCTATTGATTCTGGTTTAAAGCATTGCTTCATAAGGGGGCTGGCAGATCTGAATAAACTAAGTCTTAGTTCTTGGGAAACTGTATTAATGCTTGGTAGTATTAAAACTAATAGGGATAAAACAGCTCATAACCTGCATTATACTGTAAATTGTATATCAGATTTACCGTATTTTTTAAAAGGTGATTTTGTTGAAATCAAAGTTAATACAGGTATGAATCG
This sequence comes from Pseudoalteromonas sp. SG41-5, assembly GCF_014164495.1. Classification (NCBI taxonomy): domain Bacteria; kingdom Pseudomonadati; phylum Pseudomonadota; class Gammaproteobacteria; order Alteromonadales; family Pseudoalteromonadaceae; genus Pseudoalteromonas; species Pseudoalteromonas sp. SG41-5. The sequence goes on from NZ_JACJFH010000082.1 coordinate 11,764, forward strand.
AAATGGAGTTGAGATAAAAGACGTTATTCCGGTCATTGATTTCTTATTGCTCCATGGTGTTACAGTAAAAGGAGTTTTCACTCACTTTTCTTCTGCAGATATATCTGAAAAATATACTTTAATACAATCAGAGGTATTCAACTCTTTATTTGCTGAGTTGAATGAAAAATACCCAGACTTAAAATTAAGATCTCATTCAGCAAACACTGCAGCAGCAGAATATATAAGTTCTAATGAAATGTATCGTGTTGGAATTGGCTGTTATGGATATTCTAGCTCCCGTAATGTAAGTCGTCACCTTAAACCTGTTTTATCTCTTTATGCTGAAAGAATGTCCAAGAGAATATTAGAAGTTGGTGAATCCGTTGGCTATGACCACAGGTTCTTCAAAAATGAAGATGTCGCTAAAGTGTTATCTACTTTTGATATTGGTTATGCAGATATTTTAGTGCGGAATAATGAGTGCATCCCCATTTTATTACATAACGGAATGACAATCGTTGGTAAGGTCTCTATGGATAGTTTTTCCGCATTTATAGATGTGGATGAGCTATGTGTGTTTCAAAATGTAGAACACTTAGCTTCAAGGGCTAATACTACTGCATATGATATCCTTGTTAATCTAAGCCGTGATATAAAAAGAGTTGTTAAATGAAACAATCAAAAGTTAATGATATTTTACTGCAGTATGAGATTTCAGGTGTTGATAAAGGCTTCGATATAAATGGGTTTAGTTGTTGGGTAAAAATTAAAAATGATATATTCACTTACTTAACAAAGGATACTATAGCTATAGGGGTTAAAAAGACAAGGTTTTATAATTTATTTTCTGTTTTATTTTATTTTTCTAATTTATTATGCTTGCTTAAATTGTTACTAGGCTGTAGGGGTAGCGTTTTTTTTCATACAGCATTATCAGGTGTTTCTAGTAATAAAGATTTGTTTACAAGTTCCTTTCAGAAAAAATATCAGTCAGTTTTTTATTTTATTAATATTGGTGAAATCGAGAAGGTTAAAAAAAACAAACTTTTCTTTAAAAATAATAATGTTTTCAGCGATAATCTTTTTTTGTGGCCTTTTAAGTTTGTAAGCTCAAAATTACTGATTTATTTTTTACCTAAAAGAACCAAGGCATCTATTTTAAATTTGGTTAACTTTTTTGAGTCGAGAGAAATTAAAATTCCATATAAATTAATAGCTTCTTCATTAGTAACATATACAGTTGGATATTATTTTTATTGTTTATTTTTCCGCATTGTTAAACCTAGAAAATGCTATATCGTTTCAGCTTACTCAAAATCAGAGGTCTGTGCTGCTTTGAAGAAAAACTCGATTCTGATAACAGAAATTCAGCATGGTTTGATCGGGTTGGAGCATCGAGGCTACAACTATCATCGAAAGGCTATAAATGATGTAGGTGTAGTTTTGCCAACTCCTGATAAGATTGTCGTTACTAGTGATTTTTGGCGAAACGAGCTTGTTAGTGCTGGTTACTTTGATGAAGATGAAATAATTATTGGTGAAAATTATAAAGTATCGAAGATTAACATAAATTGTTTTTTTAACTTCAAATATTTTATATTTACTGGGCAAGGTTTTGATTATGATTTAGTTAAAGCTTTTTATAAAAAGAGTTTAAATTATTTATTGTCAAATGATTGTGTGATCATATATAAGCCTCATCCACGAGAAAGTATTGATGAGATAAAATATGTTTTTTCTGACTTTGAATTAATACACGTTTACGAGGGAGAAGAGTCAACTGAAACCCTAATGTATCATTCAATTGGTCATATATCGTTTTATTCGAGCTGTCACTTTGATGCTATTGAAATGAAAGGGAAAACGTTTGTTTTAGAAAGCTCGTTATCATCAATAATGAATCGCTATATAGCTACTTATCCTGAAAAATTTATATTAATTAATTGTCTTGGAGAATGAAATGGTATTTAAGATGTATGTTAGATTTTTTTATAGGAAAGTTTACTGTTTTTTATTCTTCTTTTTGAAATTCGTAAAATACCCACAAAGCACCGTTCTAACAAATTTTGTTTTACCAGGGGTAATACTTGGTGATGGTGTATTTATTAGAAGCAATACAAAGGTCTACGCATGTTCAATTGGTAAGCATACTTATATTAATGAAAATTGCCTTATTGACCCAAACACAAAGACTATAGGCTCCTATACTTCAATCTCAAATAACGTTAAAATTGGAGTTGCACCTCATCCTCATGATTACTTCTCCACAAGCCCTTGTTTCTACTCTGTTACACGTGGTTTTGTTAGTGATGATATATTTAAAGCAAGCGACGCCGGCTCAACGGTAATAGGCCACGATGTACTAATATACTCTAATTCAATTGTTGTAGCTGGTGTGACGGTTGGAAATGGTGCGATTATTGCCGGTGGTGCAGTTGTTACTAAAGACGTCCCCGCTTATGCAGTTGTTGGTGGTGTCCCAGCAAAAGTTTTAAGTTATAGGTTTGATGAAGATATAATTAGGGAGTTACAGAAATTGGAGTGGTGGGAGTTAGATATAATTGACTTATCTAAGTTTGACTTGAAAAATAATAGTGTAGATAGCTTTATTGACTATGTAAAATATATAAAGGGTTGTTAAAGTGAACTTATTAGTAGCTTTGGCTTTTTATGCATCAACAGTCTTTGGTTTTACAAATCATCTGTTAATTTTATCTGTTATTCCGTTGTTTTTTCAGCGAAATACAGCCTTGAAATTCAGCGAGTCAGATTTTAAATTTATTTTCTTTTTGCTTTTTATTGTTATATTTTCTCTAGTTAATAATATAATAGGTTTTTTCATCCTCGATGATTTAAGTTTTCCTTTTTTTGTTTTTACTGTTTTTTCTTTTTTATTTTATAAGTTAATTAATGAAAAAGTTCTTTTTTATTTACTATTATTCATCCTTGTTGAGATTTTTTGCGCTCTAATACAATATAACCTTGGGGTTTCATCTTTCTTCTCTTCAAGTGAGAAGTATTTCGAGTTTTCTAATGATGCACTTTACTTTAAAAAATCAGCAGGCCTTTCTGCTTCATCTTCAGTATTAGCATATAAAGTATTAATAGCTTTTTTTATTGTGGACTTTCTATTTAAAGATAGAAAAATCAAGTTTTTCTTGTATGTTGCATTAATCGTGGGGCTATATGTTACATTTAATAGAACTTCAATTGTAGCTGCCATCTCATTTTTTATTATTGCTCATAGAGCTTATTTAAAAGCTTTATTCTTCAATCGCAGAGGGGTTTATCTTCTGCCATTATTTTTAGTATTAGTACTATTTCTAACCCCAAGTGCTTATAGCGTTTTTATAAATGAATTTTCAAGAGGGAATGCAGATGCAGGGGTTGACCTATCTTACAGGACTCTAGTTTGGGGGCATTACATTGATTTTATTAGTAATAATTTGATGTTAGGAAATTTTTCTTATAAGTATATATCTGAATTGAATGTAGCTGGTTATGGACAACATAACTTTCATGCGCATAACTCTATCTTAATGATTTTTTCAAGTCATGGTGTGTTAATTAGTATTCTTTTTTTATTTTTATTGGCCAGTAAAATAAATAATAATAATCTGAAGTACATAATACCTATTTTTATTTATTCATTTGCTCAATATGGTGTTTTTTGGGGGCTGTCTTTTTTAGATATATTACTGGCGTTTTTTTTAATGACGAATTCTAGAATAACATTAAATAGGAATGATTAGTTTTGAAGATATTACTAGTGTCATTTTATTACGCTCCCGATTTATGTGCAGGCTCATTTAGAACTACAGCTTTAATAGAGCAGCTAAAAAATAACTCGGATCTTGAGATTGAAGTTATTACTACTATGCCAAATCGATATGCAAGCTTTGAAGCTGGTGCGCAAGAGTTTGAACAAATTGACAACTTAACCGTTAGGAGGATTGCTTTACCTTCGCATAAAAGTGGCATGCTTGATCAAATTAAGTCTTTCGCTGCTTTTTATAAGCAGGCTAACAAACTTGTCAGTGGTAAAAAGTATGATTTAGTCTTTGCAACAAGTTCTCGTTTATTTACTGCTTTTTTAGGGGCGAGAATTGCAAAGCGTATAAATGCGCCTCTCTATTTAGATATACGTGATATTTTTGTTGATACGCTAAAAGATGTGCTAAACCCAAAAGTTACTTTTTTGCTCAAACCAATTTTAACATTAGTTGAAAATTATACCTTTTCAGCTGCTAAGCATATAAATCTAGTATCAAAAGGGTTTGAGGGCTACTTTGTTTATCGGTTTAAAAGTGCAAGTTATTCATGGTTTACAAATGGCATTGATAAAGAGTTCCTACGCACTGAAGCACCGGTTGAATCAGAATTAAATGATTCAGCACCGTTAACTGTATTATATGCTGGGAATATTGGTGAAGGGCAGGGGTTGAACACAATTATTCCTGAACTAGCCAGACTAGCTGGTGATAAATATCAGTTTAAAGTGATTGGAGATGGTGGCAGAAAAGCCGCCTTGGTTGAAGCAAGTAAGGGGCTTACCAATATATCTTTTCATCCGCCTGTAAACCGTGATCATTTAATTCAAGAGTATTTAAGCGCAGATATTTTATTTTTACATTTAAATGACTACCCAGCATTTGAAAAGGTATTACCTTCAAAAATATTTGAATATGCAGCGGTGGGTAAACCTATTTTAGCCGGTGTAAGTGGCTATGCAGCTGAATTTATAAATAAAGAGGTTGATAATGCTGAAGTGTTTTATCCAAGTAATCATCAGCAAGCAATTACTTCCCTTAATAATTTAAAGCTTAGCCAAACGAATAGAGATAGCTTTATAAAAAAATATACGCGTACAAATATTATGATGGAAATGGCAAACTCAATTATTAGTTATGGTGATAAAAAGTGAAGCGGTTACTTATAACTGGTTACTCAGGTTTTGTTGGCAATAATTTAGCTGAACAATTGCATGAGGGTTATCAATTAAACTTATTGGGAAGAAAACCGTCAAATTTAGGTCACTTTTTTAACCATAACCTTGATTCAATATCTACTTACGTTGATGCTTTAGAAAATGTTGATGTAGTCGTTCATTGCGCTGCAAGAGTCCATATTATGGATGATACTGCAAGTGATCCACTAAGCGAGTTTAGAGCAGTTAATACTCATGGCACACTTAATTTAGCTAAGCAAGCAGCGGCTGCAGGTGTAGAACGCTTTATATTTTTAAGCTCGATTAAAGTGAATGGTGAGAGTACAAGTGGTAAAACCCCTTTTACTGCAAGTGACAAATCAGCTGCTGAAGATCCTTACGGAATATCTAAAGCTGAGGCGGAGCAGCAATTATTAGATCTCAGTAAGCAAACCGGTATGGAAGTTGTGATTATCCGCCCACCACTTGTTTACGGTGAAGGTGTAAAAGCAAACTTTGCTTCGTTAATGCGCTTTGTTGGCAAAGGTTTACCATTGCCGTTTAGATCGATAAAAAGTAATAAGCGTAGTTTAGTATCAGTTTATAACTTGGTTGATTTAATCAAGGTGTGTATTGAGCATCCCAAAGCTGCTAATCAGGTGTTTTTAGCTTCTGACGACTATGATTTATCAACGGCTGAAATGCTAGCGTTAATGGCTAAGGTGCAAAATAAAAAGAACCTTGCTTTACCTGTGCCTGTTTGGTGCTTTAAATTAGCAGGTAAATTACTTAATAAAAGCGATGTTATTGATAGGCTTACAGGTTCTCTCCAGTTAGACATTAATCATACAAAAAATACTCTTGATTGGCAGCCACCATACTCAGTTGAACATGGTTTTAAACTCGCAGCTGAAAAACCTTTAACAAAATAATTAATGGATTTATAAATGATACGTTTACTCGACTTTTTGTTTTCACTGTTTGGTTTGTTATTCGCATTACCATTTTTAGTGATTTTATTTATCATTGGTTTGTTTGATACGGGCTCTCCTATATTCATGCAAGAGCGCGTTGGCCGTAATAAAAAGCCGTTCACGCTAGTAAAATTTCGCACAATGACTGTGGATACTGCATCGGTAGCGAGCCACTTAGCAAGCACCGCATCAATAACCCCTTTTGGTGGTTTTTTACGTAAAACAAAGTTAGATGAATTACCACAGCTTTGGAATGTACTAAAAGGCGAAATGAGCTTAGTTGGCCCGCGCCCTGGTTTATTTAATCAAGAAGAGTTAACTCAAGCCCGCGAAGCTAAAAATGTATTTGATGTACGCCCAGGTATTACAGGCCTTGCCCAAGTGAATGAAATTGATATGTCTACTCCTGAGCTACTTGCTCAAACAGATCGCGAAATGATCGATACACTGACAATTGGCAACTATTTTAAATATATATTAATGACGGTAACCGGAAGTGGTAGTGGGGATCGGGTTAAGTAAAATGTAACTAGGTGCTAGGGTAAGAAACAGGTTCTAGGGAACTGACTAGGGGCTAGGAAATTAAAGAGGGAAGTTTTATACAATTTGAAAAGCTAGATTTAACAAAGTTTCAAGGCTAAAGGTCAAAGATGAAAAGCTTTAGAGTTAAAGGGAAGTTATAGACAAGGAATTAGTTATTATGCAGTTTGAAGATTTAGCCGTATGGCAGCGCTCAGCTGACTTGGCTTGTGGGATCTATATACATTTCAAATCAAGTAAAGAGTTTGGGTTAAAAGATCAAATTACTCGCTCAGCTTTATCTATTTCTTCAAATATTGCAGAGGGATATGAGAGGAAGACTCCCAAAGATTATGCGCGCTTTCTTTCATACTCTAAAGGTAGTTGTGGTGAATTACGCTCTCAAATTTATATTGCAGTTAAAATTGGTGAAATAAGTATTGATCAAGCTGAACTTTGGATCGAAGAGACAAAACAGTTATCCAAAATGTTATCAGGTTTGATGAAGTCTATTGAGTCGTGGGGTTAGGGTTAGTAAGTTACCTTTAACCTTTAACCTTTAACCTTTAACCTTTAACCTTTAACCTTAGCTCCTCTATTTTTATTAAAATCAATAACTAATGATTATGTATTGGTTTGTGGTTGTTTTGTTCATTTAGGGTTATAATTGATAAAATTTTAACAATTAAAGAGCTACTGTTTTGCTCTTTATTTTTCGAATCAACAGAGTACAAGAAAAGGGAACTTGTTGTGGATAGTTTCATCCGGTCTATTTTGAATGCTTCTCGCGCTAAAAAGCGTGCTATCACCTTATTTATTGATTCACTTTTTATTGCCGCAGCATTTTGGCTTGCGCTTATAGTGCGTTTAGACAGCCTTGCACCTTTTAGTGAACTTGGTAATTGGCTGCTGTTAGCTATGTTAATTCCTACCGGTTTAATTGCATTTATTAATTTAGGTTTATACCGCGCTGTATTACGGTATATGAACTCGCAGGCGCTATGGGCTATTGTGCTTGGTACTGTTATAACCACTGTAAGTTTGGTATTGCTGTCGTTTTTTGTGGGTATTACTATTCCGCGTACTATGCCATTTATTTTTGCTTGGCTATGTTTACTTACTGTTGGTGGGTCGCGCATTGTAGTGCGCGCGATGATCGGCAAAATGGCAACTGTTAATAAAGAATCGGTTATTATTTATGGTGCAGGCTCAGCGGGAAGGCAGCTTGCAACTGCACTCGGTGCCGGGCCAGAATATTACGTTCGTGCTTTTATTGATGATGATCAAAGCAAACAAGGGTCTATCATTCAAGGTATTCCGGTAATTAGCTTTAAAGATATTTATGAACTGATTAATAAGGGCAAGGCTACTAAAGTGCTTTTAGCGTTACCTAGCGCAAGCCGAGCAAGGCGCAAAGAAGTACTTGCGCAGCTAGAGCCATTAACAATTAAAGTGTTATCTATCCCTGGTATGGCTGATGTAGTAGAGGGTAAAGCACAGCTTTCTGAATTTAGAGAAGTTGAAATTGAGGATTTATTAGGCCGTGACCCAGTTACCCCAAAACCCGAACTTATGGCTGCCAACATTACTGGCAAAATAGTAATGGTTACTGGAGCTGGTGGTTCTATTGGCTCTGAGCTGTGCAGGCAAATAGTTAGGCAGCAACCTAAAAAACTGGTGTTATTTGAAATCTCTGAGTTTGGTTTGTATTCTATTGAAAAAGAACTAAATGAGTACATAGCTAATAATCATATTGATTTAGAACTAATCCCAATAATGGGCTCTGTGCAACGTATTAACCGTATTGAAACCGTAATGATGGCATTTGGTGTACAAACAGTTTATCACGCTGCGGCCTATAAGCATGTACCCTTGGTTGAACATAATGTGGTTGAAGGTGTACGTAATAACGTATTTGGTACTTACTACGCAGCCAAAGCAGCCGTTAACGCAAAGGTTGAAACCTTTGTATTAATTTCGACCGATAAAGCGGTGCGCCCAACTAATGTAATGGGGGCAACCAAACGGATGGCTGAACTGGTATTACAAGGTTTAGCGCAAACCAAAGGTAAAGAGCATCGTACGCGTTTTTGCATGGTTCGTTTTGGTAATGTGCTTGGCTCGTCTGGCTCTGTGGTACCGTTATTTCGCAGGCAAATTAAAGAAGGTGGCCCTATTACGCTTACCCACCAAGATATCACCCGCTTCTTTATGACCATACCAGAAGCTGCGCAATTGGTAATCCAGGCCGGCTCTATGGGTAAAGGCGGTGATGTATTTGTACTTGATATGGGGGATTCGGTAAAAATTAAAGATTTAGCCAGTAAGATGATCCGCCTTTCAGGCTTTGAAGTGAAAGATAAAACCAACCCTCATGGTGACATCGAAATTTTATGCACCGGCCTGCGCCCAGGTGAAAAGCTTTACGAAGAGTTATTAATCGGTGATAACGTTGGCGAAACGCCACATGAGCGAATTATGACGGCAAATGAAGCTATGTTGCCGCTACCTGAATTAAAAGTGTTTTTAGAAGCATTTGACATTGCCTGTCATAACTTTGATCACGAAATGATCCGCCAATTGTTACTCGACGCCCCAACGGGATTTAACCCAACGGATGGTATCTGTGATTTGGTATGGAATGCTAAAAAAGGCAAACAGCTCGAAAGTACTCCTCAAGCGAATGTGGTTAATTTGAAGGGGTAGGGGAAGGTTAAAGGTACTAGGGGCTAGGTAAAAGACTAGGTGCTAGGCTTAACTTTGCCTTCTCGGTGTAGCTCTAAGCGCCTTGGTGTAATCGGTGGTAAAAATGGTTTAAATGATTTATTCACCACTGAGAGCACGGATTTCACAGAGAAGAGATTAAAGACTTTAGGTTTTAAACTGTTTTAATCATATATTGTGATGTAAATTAATGAATTGGATGAAAGTCTCTAGATATTAGGCTATGCGCCTGTACTAGGGTTAGGACGCTCAAATCAGAAGTTTAAGGACGGTGAAATGAAAGTTACTGTTTTTGGCACGGGTTATGTTGGCCTGTCTAATGCTATGTTACTTGCGCAACACAATAAAGTAGTCGCTGTTGATATAGACGAAAAAAAAGTCGCGCTTTTAAAAGACCAGCAATCGCCAATTGTTGACGTTGAAATAAGTGATTTTTTACAAAACAAGCAATTAAATTTTACCGCGACCACAAATAAAGAGTCTGCTCTGGTTGGCGCTGAGTTTGTAATTATTGCTACTCCTACCGATTATGATCCTGTAACAAACTATTTTAATACCAATAGTGTTGAGTCGGTTATTAAAGATGTAATGAGAATTAACCCAACGGCGACTATGGTAATTAAGTCAACTGTGCCTGTGGGCTTTACTCGATCGATTAAAGAAAAGCTTGGCACTGATAATGTATTATTTTCGCCAGAATTTTTACGTGAAGGTAAAGCATTGCACGACAATTTGTATCCATCTCGCATTATTGTCGGTGAGCAAAGTGAGCGGGCTAATATTTTTGCTAATTTATTGGCTCAAGGTGCAATAAAGCAAGATATTGAGGTTCTGTTTACTGACTCCACAGAAGCCGAAGCAATCAAGTTATTCTCAAATACTTACCTAGCAATGCGTGTTGCCTATTTTAATGAGCTTGATAGCTATGCTGAGAGTCATGGCTTAAATGCGAAGCAAATTATACAAGGTGTAAGCTTAGACCCTCGTATTGGTAACCATTATAATAATCCTTCATTTGGTTATGGCGGTTATTGTTTACCAAAAGATACCAAGCAGCTTTTAGCTAACTACCAAGTAGTGCCGAATAATATGATTAGGGCAATTGTTGATGCTAATAAAACTCGTAAGGATTTTATTGCTAACTCAATCATTAAACGCAATCCTAAAGTTGTCGGTGTATACCGCTTAGTTATGAAGGCCGGCTCAGATAACTTTAGAGCATCTGCTATTCAAGGCATCATGAAGCGCATTAAAGCTAAGGGGATTGAAGTTGTAGTATATGAACCAGCTTTAAAAGATGAAGCATTTTTCAATTCACGTGTGATTAAAGATCTTAATGAGTTTAAAGAAATTGCTGATGTTGTTGTTTCCAACCGTATGGTTGAAGAGCTGAGTGATATTGCAGATAAAGTATATACGCGCGATTTATTTGGTAGTGATTAAGTAATAGTTAAAGGTTAAAGATTAAAGATTAAAGATTAAAGGTGCTAGGGAAGTGACTAGGACTATGTTTTAAAGCGTAGGCGGTGCTTTATGCCGCGCGGTTTATAAAATTCATGTCTAAAGCCATTTCCTACGTTTTTACATTTTACCTTAGGCGAGAAGATAAAGATGTTAATAAACACGCGTCAGCAAGCTTAACGCCTACGGTGTTAAATTTTACTCTGGTGTTTAATTAATTACTTGTAGGCGAGTGGCTTGCCACCGCGAACAGGCCTAAAGCCATTTCCTACGTTTTTACATTTTACCTTAGGCGAGAAGATAAAGATGTTAATAAACACGCGTCAGCAAGCTTAACGCCTACGGGTGTTAAAGTTTAC
>NZ_JACJFH010000083.1:0-22663 GCF_014164495.1 Pseudoalteromonas sp. SG41-5
ATCTTAGTCAATGAGAACATTGATAAAGGCCATAAAGTGGCGCTGCGCGATATTAATAAACAAGAGAATGTTATTAAATACGGTGCCCCCATTGGCTTTGCCCTAGAGAATATTCAAAAAGGCGGTTGGGTGCATACCCATTGCGTTAAAACCACCCTCAATGATGAACTGGATTATCAGTATGTTCCTGAGTTTATTGAACAAAGTGAAGCGACCCCTTCGCCTGAAGTAAATATTTATCGTAGACAAAACGGTGAAATTGGCATTCGTAATGAAATCTGGCTGATCCCTACGGTAGGCTGCGTCAATGGCATGATCAACCAAATGATCAAAGAGTTTAAACTGCGTCATCCACAATTAGAAATTGATGGCATTTATGCGTTTCCTCACCAGTTTGGCTGCTCTCAGCTCGGTGATGATTTAGATACAACACGGATACTGCTACAAAACATGGCACTGCATCCAAATGCGGGTGGCGCTTTAGTCGTTGGCTTAGGCTGTGAAAATAATCAATTACCGGCATTTCGTGATGGCTTAGGGGATTACGATGAAGGCCGCATTAAGTTTTTAATCACCCAACAAGCCGATGACGAAATTGAAGAAGGCGTTGCGCTACTTGAACAAATTTATGCCCAAGTAAAACAAGATAAACGTCAACCAGGTACTTTATCTGAAGTAAAGTTTGGCCTTGAATGTGGTGGCAGCGATGGTTTGTCTGGTATCACGGCGAATCCGATGCTGGGTTATTTTTCAGATTATTTAATTGCTCAAGGTGGCACAACGGTATTAACCGAAGTACCTGAAATGTTTGGCGCTGAAACTTTATTAATGTCGCGCTGTAAAGACGAGGAAACCTTTAACAAGCTCGTTAACATGGTTAATAACTTTAAAGGTTATTACAAAGCTCATAATCAACCGATTTATGAAAATCCGTCGCCAGGTAATAAAAAAGGCGGGATCACTACCTTAGAAGATAAATCGTTAGGGTGTACGCAAAAAGCCGGCACCAGCAAAGTACAAGCGGTTTTGCACTATGGTGAGCGCCTGCAAATACCTGGATTAAATCTATTGGATGCACCAGGTAACGACCCTATTGCCACCAGCGCACTTGGTGCTGCAGGTTGTCATATGGTGTTATTTACCACTGGTCGCGGTACGCCTTATGGTGGATTTGTGCCAACGTTAAAAATTGCTACTAATTCAGAACTTGCCAATAAGAAAAAACGCTGGATAGATTTTGACGCTGGCGTTTTAATTAACGATGTCTCAATGGAGCAAGTCCACGGGGAGTTTGTTGAACTGCTAGTCAACATCGTAAACGGCCAGCCAACTTGCAATGAAATAAACGACATTCGTGAAGTCGCTATTTGGAAAAAAGGAGTGACGTTATAAATGACAGCTAAGTCCATCGCAATTATTGGCGAATGTATGGTTGAGCTTAGCGGCCAACCATTTACTGCCATGCAACAAAATTATGGCGGCGATAGCATGAATACCGCCATTTACTTAAAAAAACTCGCAGGCAATGAAGTAAACGTCAATTACGTCAGTGCCATGGGCACTGATCCACTAAGTCGTGCACTGATTGAAAAATGGCAAGCTCACCATATTAATACTGACAATGTGCTGCTCAGTCATAACAAACAACCGGGTTTGTATATGATTCAAAACGATGTGTCAGGGGAGCGTACTTTTCAGTATTGGCGTAGCGACTCAGCCGCTAAATATTTATTGCAACATGCTGATTTTAAAAAAGTACTAACCAGTCTTGCCGAAGTTGATGCTATTTATTTATCGGGGATCTCCCTGGCAATTTTAGCAGAGCAAGATTGCCATACTTTACTCAGCCATTTAGCGTTACTAAAACAGCAAGGGATAAAAATTATTTATGATAGCAACTATCGCCCTGCATTATGGTCAAGCAAGATGCACTGCCACCTTGCCAATAATAAAGCATACGCACTAGCCGATTTAGCATTAGTGACTTTTGACGATGAAGCACAATTATGGGGAGATAGTAATGTTGCGCAATGTACCGAGCGTTTGCACCAACAAGGCGCTCACGAGGTCGTTGTAAAACTCGGCGCAGATGGCTGCCAATACAGTAAAAAACACCTTGATAATTCAATTTCAGTCGAGCTGTTTAATACTGTCGCTGTAGAAAAAGTGATCGACACTACCGCCGCAGGTGACTCATTTAACGCCGGCTTTTTAGCCCAGTGGTTAACAGAGCAACCTATAAAACAATGTGCACAAGCGGGTAATTTACTGGCCGCCCAAGTGATCCAAAAGCGTGGAGCAATTGTCGAGATAGACATTGCGACAATCAAACACACAATAAAGGCTTAGCTATTTTTTCTTGCTCTACATCAAAAACTACTAATACAGTGAGCGCTTTATTTAGCCCGCTAGAATGGTTAAATATTTAAATCGATTGGCTAACACTCTTTAACGTCTCGACACCGAACCTGAGTGCATACCTAAGTTTACTTATTCTAAAGTAAGTGCTGTGAGACGCTTATTTTGTTTAAGTAAACTTCCTCTCATGGGTATGCACTCTAATTCCCTTACTTGCTGCTAATAATGTGATTAAACCGTTAGCTTGCCATCTGCATCAACACCTTGCTTCCAATACGCTGAGCAGACAATCTTCTCACGCGGTATTGCATATTTATCAATCGCTAAATCTTTAATGGTGCGCACAATAGCAGCTTCTAGCGCCATGAAAATCAATGGTTTTTGCGTATATTGAGTCAATAGCACTGAAGCCTGATCAACCACATCTATTTGCGGCTGCATTGTAATTAACCAATTTATAGTGTGCTTGCTGTGTGCTTTGATTGTATCGAGCTCGATAACATCCTGCGAGTCAGTAACATGAATGATCACATCAACATCAGCTGTTGCAGGTAGTTGCTGTAAATACCCGTTAATAGCATTAACTGAGGTTAAATCAGCAATCATCAAATACTGCGACTGACTAAAATCATCAAGCTTTTTAGGGCCAGGGCCTGCAATTGCGAGTTTATCACCAGGCTTTGCTTGTTTAGCCCAATCAGTTGCGATACCACGATGCTGATTGACGACAAAATCAAGCGTAATTGTATGGTTAATAGTATCTATAGCTCTGATTGTATATGAGCGCTTAGGTGCAGGGTTAGCTGCTTTGAGGTCAGTTTCAACCTCATCTTGTCCAGCATGTGGTAATAGTACTTTTACGTACGCACCTTGTTGATCCGCAGGAAAATCATGAAACTCATCTGAGCCAACAACCAGACGCTTTAAATGCGGAGCTATCGCTGTTGTACTTATTACGGTTGCACGACGTACTTTTCTACTCATTTTGATCTCCTCAGAAGATTTATTTACGTGTTTAATTGCACAACGCCCCATTGGTTGATAAAATCAACCATAGCAATTTAATTGACTTTGTCAACCATTATGGATTTATTATGAACTCTTCATTGGCCAATACATTATTTGCTTTAATGCAAAATTATCGCGTTACCATACGAGAAGCTATTAATGCAGGTGAGCTTGGGTTAAACGCAATGCATGTGCGTTGCCTACATATTATTGCAGCGACAACTCACTGCACTGCTAACGATATTGTGAATCAAACCCAGCGCGATAAAGCGCAAATTGCACGCTTAGTTAAAGAACTAATTACATTAAAGCTGATTGACAAAGATGCCAGTGAGCACGATAAGCGTTGCTTTATCTTATCGTTTACCTCTGAAGGTCATGCTCTTTATGACAAACTATTAAACGCCGAACAGCATGTTAATGAGCAAATGTGCAAAAACTTAAACTCTCAACAAATCAATGACTTTTTAGATACTGCTCAAAAAATGATTAAAAATATGCAGTGATCGCAACTTCATTACTTGGCATAAGTTAACTAAAACACATATACTGTACACTTATACAGTGCATGTGTTTGGTTAATTATTTATGTTTGTTATTCCTATTTATATCGAAGCGGGCGTATGCGGGTTTGAATCACCTGCTGCTCAGTATAAAGAACTTGGTTTATCACTGGATCAGCTATTGATCAAACACCCCAATGCGACGTTTATTGGTGTGGCATCCGGCTGCTCAATGCAAGAGGTCGGTATTTTTGACGGCGATTTATTATTGGTTGATCGCGCCGAAGAAGCTAAAAATGGTGATGTCATTGTAGCTAACTTAAATGGTTTATTTGTTTGTAAATTATTAGATAAAACTAATGCACGGCTACTCTCTGCATCGGACTTATATCCCCCAGTGCAACTGACTGATAGTGATGAATTTCAATTAGAAGGTGTGGTTACTCGTTCGATTCGATTACATCGCTCTAGTGCTGAGCTGCGCCAATGTATTGCTTAGTGGATGCAGTGGCGTTTTACGCCAGCGCTGAAAAAGTATTTGATCCAGCGATCCGCTCAAAACCTGTTGTGGTATTAACCAATAACGATGGCTGCATTTGTGCGATATGTCCTATCGCACGGCGCTTAAATATCCCTAAGTTTCAGCCCTACTTTAAAGTTAAACATTTACTGGCCAAACATAAGGTGGTTATTCGCTCATCTAATTATGAGTTGTACGCGGATCTAAGCGATAAAATGATGAATGTGATCAGCCGTTTTTGCGACACCCAACACGTATATTCGATTGATGAAGCATTTTTGCAGTTTAACGGCTTTACCCCACTCATTAATGACTGGCATCAGTATGGCCAGTTAATTCGTCGCACAGTTTGGCGCGAAACAAAACTCCCTGTTGGAGTTGGCTTTGGCCCTACACCAACATTGGCAAAAGCCGCAAATCATGCTGCTAAAAAGCTCAACGGTTTTAATGGAATTGCAGTGATTGATAGCGAACAAGCACGACAACATATTTTAGCCGCGATGGATGTAGCTGATGTATGGGGCGTTGGCAGACGTTTAGCTAAAAAACTCAAACTACTTAACATTAACAGCGCGCTTGATTTAGCCAAACAAACACCACAACGTATGAAACGTTTATTTAGCGTCGTGCTTGAGCGTACAGTTAATGAGCTAAATGGCATTGTGTGTTTAAATTGGGATGATGTACGCCAAGATAAGCGTGAAATTTTTTCGACCCGTAGTTTTGGTGAACGTTTAACTGATCCGGTTGCATTAAAAACAGCGTTGATCAATCACAGTATTATTGTCGCTCGCAAACTACGTCAGCAACGCTCCTTAACTAAACGCCTGTTACTATTTGTGGCAAGCTCGCCCCATGAGTCACATTACTATAAAAAATCATTAGTGTATGAGTTACCCGTATCTAGCGCAGATAGCCGTGTATTTGCTAAAGCAATTAGCGAAATATTTACGCAGCTATATCAACACAACGTCCGTTTTTATAAATGTGGTGTGGGTGCACTCGAGCTTAGTTCACAACAGTTTCAACAACCCGACCTATTTGCTCCTAGCCAAGACAACATAAAACTAATGGAGTGTTTAGATTCAATTAATAAGCGATACGGCTGCGATACGCTAACTCTGGCAAGTCAACAACAAAGCCAAGCATGGCATATGAAGCGTGCATTTTTATCGCCTCAGTACACAACGCGTTGGCAGCATTTACCGAAAATAAGTTGTGATTTATAAAAAACTCACATTATCGTTAAATTTAAAGTTGTAGTTCAAACTGACAACGAACATTACTGCTCTCTACACTGTACGCAAGCGTTGTAGGCGAAATAAAACGCAGCGTTTGGCTCGTGTCTAAATTATCTGTCTCGTTTTCACAGCGAGTATGGCGTAGTGACATGGTAATGCTTTGCGTGGTGTATTTATACTTAGTAGTGACCAAACAAAAGTTAGCGACTTTATTCGTTTGTGTGCCATGGTGTAAGTTATTAAAAATAATTTCATCACCGAGCTTAAAGCCAAGATCAGGCTCATTTGCATCAAGCCATGCTAACTGTCCACCAGCACACATTTTAGCCTCACCTGATACCAATTGATAACTACCAACCTTAGTATTGAATAAATTAATAAACTGACTTTTATTACTTGGCAGCTCAGTTTTAGCACTGACAACTGTAGTTAAACAAACCGACACTAAACACAGTAATACTTTACGATAGCGCATTAAATACCTGACATTTATTGATTTATATACTCAGCATAGCATAGCTACGGTGATTAAAATAAAAACCAGCCAGTATACTGAGTCATGGTTGGTTTTTAATATTATGTTACTGCCAATATTTAGCAAATAGTTGCGGATATGCCAACTTTAAAAATTTAGGCTTATCTTTAAAGCGCTTACCTTTGGGTTGATCAAGGCCTGAAGGAGCAAAGGGTAATTCGTCTTCATTACGCTGTTCATATAATAAACCAGCGATCAAGTCATACTCATCTAAGTAAGGATAAGGCTGCTCGTTTAAATGATAAACAGGTGTGCAATCAGCCAAAGAATCAGCATTTTCAAGCGCAGTATTAAAAGCTGCTTCACCACGAGAAATTAACCAACAACGAAATTCTGAGAAACCGTATTCATCATTGCAACCGGCCATTACAAACGCAGCACCGAATAGCTCCCAAGTATAACTTTGGCGCATACAAATGCTAAATTGCTTATCAAATTCAATGAGCTGTGCATCGCTTAAATCTGTAAGTAAACCTTTTAAACGTTCACTGACTGATTCTGGCTCTGCGGTTCTATCTGCAACGGTAACTAATTGCCAGAATTCGCTTAAAGTAAGTGCACTCATGACAAAATCTCTTTCACTCGCCCTACTTGACCATCCTCTAAGCGCACTTTAATACCATGCGGATGATTGGGTGATTTAGTCAAAAGGCGCTCAACAACACCTTGCGTTAATGTGCCGCTACGCTGATCTTGTTTTAAAACGATATTAACTTCGGTGCCAGGGGTGATTTGTGAACGAGTAGGAACTGCCATAATGGATCTCTTTTACTATTTTTGTTGGATTATAGCTGTATGTCATCTTGATACCAAACTAAAGCACCGTAATCATCATTTTTTCAGGTTTAGTTGCACTGATAATAACCGCAAAATCATGCTGGTAAATTTATAGGTATCACTTAAGCCTAAGTTCATCTAAGCAGTTCAAGCGCCTGTTCAAATTTAACTGGTTTACTAAATAAATAACCTTGATAGCTATCAACTTCTAAACCTTTTAATAAAGCTAACTGATCGTTACGCTCCACACCTTCCGCTATCACTTTACAACCAATCATATGCGACATTTTAGTCACTGCTGAAACAATACTTTTATCTTTTGAGTGCTCACAAATATTATCAACATAAGATTTATCTATCTTTATATAATCAACAGAAAGTTCTTTTAAAACAGAAATCGAGGAAAACCCAGTGCCAAAGTCATCAATAGAAATACGTACGCCAATGCTTTTTAATTGTGTGATAACTTTAGATAAATAGACTAAATTTTTAATCATTATAGTTTCTGTAATTTCTAAATGTATGTTATTTGTGTTAACACAATACCGATTTAATAAATTCTTTAAAAATATAATAAAATCATGACTTTCAAGTTGCAGTACAGATACGTTGATTGATAGTGCAATCGTATTGTCGAGTTTGTTTAACTTACTCAAACTTGCAATCGCTTGCTCTAAAACAAACTCCCCTAAAAAGTTAATTTGGCCATAGCGTTCTGCTATGTCGATAAATTCTGAAGGGGGAATAAATTCATCATTTAAATGCCAACGTAACAGCACTTCGAAAGTAATTATTTTATTATCGATTATATCAACAATAGGCTGATAACAAAGATGAAAGCCTCCTTGTTCAACACTCTCTTTAATTGATCTACGTAACATCTCTTCTCTATTAAGAGCTTGCATCATACGTTCATCAAATATTGAAATTTCATTGCGATTTTTTTTACCTTCGTACATTGCAACATCAGCATATTTGATAGCTTGAGTAAGGTCAAAGTTTGTGCGAGTGTAAAACAAGCCCACTTTAAAGGAGGGTCTAATATTCAGGTTATCTTTAACGACAGGCTGGGTTAAATTATCAACAAGCTTTGTCGTGTTACTTATCAGCTCAGCTTTACTCGCGTGACACGAATAAAGAATAAATTCGTCCCCTCCCCACCTACAAGCAATCATTTCCCGTTTTTTTTCTATCGATAATAAACGTTTTCCAGTTTCAGCAAGAACAAAATCTCCAAACTCATGACCATATTTATCATTAAGTATTTTAAAGTCATCCATATCTAAAAATAGAACAGCTTTAATGTTATTGATATTTTGAGCTAAATCGAGATCGACATTAGAGAAAAAGCTCCCCCGGTTAAATAATTGAGTTAAATTATCACGTTGCTCTAAATTAATTATTTTCTCAGTACGAACTTGCACTTCTTTTTCTAGATTATGGATAAATAAATCGAGCTTAATTTCATTATTAATTGAGGTTTTTACATCTTTAGCTGCGCGTATTGCACTGACAAAACACAAAATAAACCACAATACAATTCCCAATATGCCTAAAACATTTTCATTATCGTCTGGTTGAAATAAAAGCAATATACTAAATGGGATAAGCAAAAAAGTAATATAGCTGAAGGCTGAGCGAATATCGGAGGACAGAACATTGACAGCTCCCCCTGCTAATGAGCTAAAAACAACCAGCGTGACAAATTTCTCTGACATCTGCATATCTTCAAAAAATAATATTGGGAACACAGCCCAAGTCAAACCAGTTAAAAATACACCAATAAAGTAACAATGGTACTTTATATTATTGTCATTACTTAAAAAAACATGATTTAAAATGCGCAGTGAAAATACGAAAATAAGAATACAAAACCAATACAACTTTCCTACAGAGTCACTTTGATTAATGCCACTAAAAATAACAAAAACAGCAACTATAAGATTTATAATAATAGCTGAATTGAAATAGGAACTAACGAAACTAAGTCGTTTAGCTATAAAATTTTTTGAATAAGTAGCCATTACACTAAATCACATACCCTGTCTAAACTGAGCATTCTACTTAAAATAACCAATCAATACAGTATTAATAAATCAATCGAGAGCGAAAAATACGCGCTGAGTTATTGTCTTTTTTGCAACTATTGACATGTCATTTCACATCATCGCTTAGCTCTTAAGTGAACTCTGTTAATGATCAAATAGTTACACAAATGAAAAGCCTGAATTTCAAGTGCGTCATCGCTACTATCGGTTATTTCTTAACGCAAAGCAGTGTTTAAAAAACTTATTTTACCTTAAAAACGAAACTATGATGAAAAATTAATTGCTTGTGGCTTGATGTTTATAAGCGCAAGCTGCTGCTTAATTTGCGCTTCAATTAAAGGCAATTGTTGCTCATTGTTTGCCTCTAATAGTGCTAATTCATCAATAAAAAAACAACTTATATGCAAGCTATTACTTGGTTTTTTTAAATTGACTGTATGCGTTAAGTAACTAAAACCAGCGTGCTTGTCTTTTATATTTTCACAAGCGATGGTTAGAGTATTACGAAGTGCTTTATCTAACAATTTTTCTGTTCTAGTCATTTTTACTGGTGTGCTCTTGGCTTGAGTCGTTTTCTGGAACTATGTCTTGCTGCTTTTTAAATTTTTTGTAACCGTCTTCTTGGCGCTTTATACATTCATGATATTCTTTATCTGCCATGTAGCTGCATTCACCTAAACGGGCAGCTTGAATTTCGTGATAGCGTGCATCTGAACTACAGCCGGTTAAAAACAGTACCGCTGAGGCACTTACAACCCATTTTAGCCTATTGAAAAGCATTAAAAATTCCTTACATTTTAAGCTGGAAAAGTAATTCATCCATGACGATTTTGCTGTATATTGCAAACGTTTTATATCTATAACCGTTAAGGGCTAATTATGATGTTGTCGCAGTTACAAAAGCTGTTCCAGCGTATCGATAAAAGTAAAATATTTCAATCATTTGTTATCGCCGTTATTGTTGTATCAGCGCTCACCGTTGGTGCACACACCTATTCGTTACACCCCACTGTTGAATTTGCTTTACATTGGATGGACGTGGGCATCACGGTGTTTTTCTTAATAGAACTAATTATCCGCTATGTTGCAAGTAAAGGCTTAAAAGACTTTTTTAGCAAAGGCTGGAATATCTTTGACTTTATAATCGTCATTGGCAGTTTATATCCTGCTGCAGGTTCGACCATTTTTATAGCCCGTTTACTACGAATATTCCGCGTACTACGTTTAGTCTCTATGGTGCCAGAACTACGTTTGTTGGTTAATTCACTATTAAAAGCCATACCGCAAATGGGTTATATTGCGCTGTTAATGTTTGTTATTTTCTATATTTATGCCGCAACTGGCAGCATGTTATTTTCTGAGATAAATCCATTTCTGTGGGGAGATGTATCAATCTCAATGTTGACTCTGTTCAGAATAGCAACCTTTGAAGATTGGACCGACGTCATGTACGAAACCATGGCTGTCTATAAGCTAAGTTGGATTTACTACCTTACCTTTATATTCTTAACTGCTTTCGTATTTTTAAACATGATGGTAGGCGCTATTCTAGAAGTTATGTCACAGGAACATCGTAATGCTCGGGAAGAGCAAGCTGATGTAGATTCCTTGCCGGCAACCCAAGGACAAATCAATGAGCTGAAGGCACAAATAGCAGAACTAAAAACACTATTAAAGCCCAAAAACTAAGTATTGATAAACTAGCACCTAAGAATATAAAAGCTTAGGTGCTAGTGCAATTATAACTAAGTTCATCTGTAGTCAGCCGATAAACCAAGCATTTATTCCTAGTGTAAAATCTAAAACTAATAAATTATTGCTTTTAGCTATTTATCAATGGTCTAATAAAAATATGATAAATTTAAACCAATTATAATGCATTACTTCAGAAGATACTTTTTATTATCAGATCACGTTAATTCAAATGTTAGAATACCTAACTGGCGTATCAGTGCATTACGCATTATTTTAGCAGCTGGTGTTATTCTATGTTTTGCAGTGCTTTGCGATACTTTAAACGCCGCAATTGAGTTCAACTTAATCCATGTAATTGTGCTTTGCGCGAGCTTTTTTGTCACAATGGCTATCTTACTTCTAGCTAGCCGTAAATGCTTTACTTTATGTGCCCATGCGCTGCTACTCAGTATTGTTGCTGCAACAATCTCAATTAATCTCTTTTTAACAGATATCAACCTTGCAAAAATAGGCTCTATGTATATGTATGCCTGTCCTATCATTGCGTTGATGCTATTAGGTGTGAGAACCGCGCTAAGTTATGCGATTCTAAATATCGTGCCTTTTTATTTTATAATATACAACATTGATATTTCATCTCTTACCTCCATAAATACGCAACTACCAAATTCAGACTGGTATATATCAGGATTATTATTCTTAATCTTTAATATCTGTATTCCGCTTGCGGTTGCACGCACCATAGTTGCAGCTAAACGTTTAAATCAAACCATGGCAGAATCAAATAGTCATCTAGCAGCAAAAAATGAGCTTTATAGAACATTTTTTACTGAATCAAGTATTGCAAAAATAATTATCGATAGTGAAAACACCGTTATAGATTTTAACAGTCAAGCGAAAATGTTATTTGATTTCAAAGCAACAGTTAAACTCGATAAATTATTACCTAATCTTGTGATTGCAGCTAACCCACAAAAGAACCAAGTATTTAAATATAAAAACACCTATAAAACTGTACATTACCAGCAAGTTACTGACTCTGATTATTGTGTGCTGCGCTTTGATGACTGCACTGAACAACATCAAATAAAACAAAACTTATTAGCAATGGAGCAAGAAAACAAACGTTTACGTTACAGCGATGGTCAAACACACCTTCCCAATAGAGAATGGTTTGAGCTTCAGTGTGAAAGATTTGTAGCAAAGTACCAAGGTGATTTCTATATTGTGATCACCCAGAGTGCAAATAATGAATATTTAAATCTCAAATACAGTAAAGCTGATGCAAAAGCACATTTAGTATCAGCTTATAAGCGCTTAAAAGACTCTAATGAAGACCTCGTTCTGTGCGCTCATGTAGGTAATAATAAATTAGCATTTATAATAACTACAAGCTCAGCTAACAAAATAGAGTATAAGCTTTTAAACGAAGTTAAACATGCGCTTGATGAACCTTATATAATGCGGGGCAGAAAATACCAACAGTCGTTTTTATTTGGTTTTTCTAACTTTCCAAGACAAGGAAAAAGCAGTGCTACTGTATTGAACAACGCAATAGAGGCATTAAAACTTGCTGATAATCATCGCCCTATTAATGGTTATGATGAGAAACGCTCACAAGCATTTTTAGAAAAACATGAAATATCAATGTTATTAGACGAAGCACTTCATAACGCCGAGTTAGAGTTACACTATCAACCTAAAGTAACACATGACGGCAAGTGCATTGGACTTGAAGCATTAGCACGCTGGAACAGTAAAACTCTTGGTGTTGTATCACCTGCGGTGTTTATTCCTATCGCAGAGGAATACCGGATGATCAGCCGACTCACAGATCTCATAATTCAAAAAGTCTGTACTCAAATTGCAACTTGGAGCAAAGATGAAATTCCACTAGTGCCTGTTGCAATAAATATATCATTGCTTGATTTTGGCCAAAGCGATTTCATGTCAAAATTAGTAAAATACTTAGCGGACTTTAATGTCAAACCAAGTCAAATTGAATTAGAACTGACCGAAACGTCATTAGAAGCAAACCAAGAATATTCCTTGGCGCTAATGCAAAACCTACAATCATGGGGATTCACAATTTCTGTTGATGACTTTGGTGTGGGCTATTCAAATATTGCGCGCTTAGCCGAATATCCTATAAATAAGCTAAAACTTGATCGCTCGCTAATAAGCCAAGTTACAAGCTCAACAAGGCAAAAGAGCTTAGTAAAAGCAATTCACGTCATGTGTGATGAGCTAGGTATAAAATGCGTATCTGAGGGAGTTGAAACACAACAGCAAGTTGAAATTATGGCAAATATGGGATGTAAAGAATTTCAAGGCTTTTATTTTTCAAAACCATTATCGGCCTACCACTATACCGAGCATATAAAACAACAAGGTTTGAATTTTAATCCGCAAAAAATACCAACAAGTTAATACCGGAAAAAAATAGAATCGGCTATTAAGCTGACTGGAGTATTCGCATTGAAGACTAATGAGCGGTATTGTCAGCTTGTATTTTATTCTTAGCCACTGTTATTACTACACTTTAAATTTTCCAACTAGATCAGTAAGAACGTGTGATAAGGTTTTTAATTTATCGCCATTATTACTGGTATTGGCAGCAATTTCACTAACATCATCAGCCGCATTTTTGATTTCTATAACATTGCGATTTATATCTTCAGCGACATGCTGCTGCTCTTCTGCAGCGGTTGCTATCTGCGTATTTAAGTCACTAATATTAACAATAGACGCTGTTATTTCCGTAAATTGCAGCTGTGCAGCATGGGATAGTTCAACCGTTTTATTAGTGCTGTCTAAACTGCGTTTCATTTCAGTAGTGACTTGGCCAGACATGCTACGTAATTTGTCTAATTGCGTAGCAATCTCTTCAGTGGATTCAGACGTACGTTTCGACAATGCACGTACTTCATCTGCAACGACAGCAAAACCACGACCATGATCCCCCGCTCTAGCAGCTTCTATTGCAGCATTTAAAGCAAGCAAATTAGTTTGCTCAGCAATGCCTCTTATAACGCCTAAAATTGACATGATATTTTCACTTTCAGTGTCAAGTTGCGATATATCATCCGTTGCTTTACTTATCACTTCGCTCAAAACAACCACGCTTTGAACGGTCTCTGTGATCACTGTTTGACCTATCTCTGATGCCTGTTGCGTTTGCATAGCCAGATCTGCCGCATTAGCACAACTTGAAGCTACTTCGTTGGCTGTCGCAGCCATTTGATTAATTGCAGTTGCCGCCATTTCCAGTGCTTGTTGTTGTTGGGAGGTAGAACGAGTTAATTGCGATGCTTGTGTAGAAGTTTGCTCTGATGTACCGCTTACATCTAATGCACACTCGTTGATTTGTCTTACTAAATCAGCAATCAAGTTTAAAAATAGGTTAAAACTATTGGCAAGCTTTGCCGTCTCATCTTTAGTTTTTATCGTGAGCCGTCGAGTTAGGTCACCACCGCCTTGCGCAATTTCAGCCAGGCCATCACTGACTTCAACTATAGGTGAAGAAATTACTTTTGAGATATAACTTGCGATTAAAATGAATACAATAATTAGCACCGCACTAATAATTAAAATTGTAACGGTCATGGTGTTTGCGGCGCTCATCACCTCTGACTTTTCAACTAAGCCAATAAATTTCCAGCCTAACTTAGCTGAAGTATAAATATTGGCAATAAAATCTTTGTCATTAATAACAATTTCGAACTGACCTTGGGTATTAGCCGCTAACTGCTTGTATTTCCCACCCGCAATATCAGTTAAACGTTTAAAACGAAAATCTTCATTTTTAACATCAACAAGTATGTTTCCCGTATCTTCGATCAGCATTAAGTAACCAGTTTCACCCAGCTTAATATTAGCAATAATTTCTGTCAGTCCTTGCAAAGAAACATCCATTCCCTGTACACCGATAATTTGTCCATTATCTTTTATTGCTTTTACAGTAGAGACTATAACCATGTCGTCAGCTGCCCAATAATAAGCACTAGTGCGAACCGTTTTACCACTTGCAGATTTACCTGTTAAATACCAAGGTCGAGATCGTGGGTCATAATTAGCATTAACTTCTCCCGCTGGCCACTGAATATAACCACCTTGTTCATTACCCATATAAATATAAGCAAGCCCTGGGTGAGTTTGGCCGAAGTGATCAAACTGTTGAAATGCGGCACGTTCAACACTGCTGCCTTGGAGATGTTTTAGCATCACCGAATTATTTGTATCTACATGAGTTTTGACATCTTGCTTGGCAGCTAAGACCATTTGATGGGAAGCTAGATAATCAACATTTTTTTCTATTTCGGCAAAAAATATAGCGATACCATTATCTATTTGCCGTGCTTCTCTTTCGCTCATTTGCGCAAAATTATCAATAGCTTGCTCTCTTGTTTGCGTGATAACAAGTGCTGCAATAATAAAAAGAGGTAAGGCGATGGCGGAGGCAAAAGATAGTTTTAATTTTTTTGATATATTCATATATAGGAGGCCAAATAGATACTCCCATAAAGATAGTAAGCTATTGAGTATCCAGCAAGAAACAATCTCACTAAATTAACTAAGCAGTGACAAAACTAAAGCGGTGCAAAAAGACAACAGTAAAAGGGCTGGCACATTGCCAGCCCTCCATATTAACTGTAATAAATGGCAGCCAATAAACTAATATTTATTATCAACAATAATGCGTAGCATACGACGTAGCGGCTCTGCAGCACCCCATAATAATTGATCGCCAACGGTAAAAGCACTAATGAATTTAGGTCCCATGGCTAATTTACGAATACGCCCTACAGGAATACTTAATGTACCAGTTACTTTAACTGGGGTTAAATCTGTAGCAGTGATATCACGCTCATTAGGGATAACTTTAACCCACTCATTGTGTGAGGCTAAAATCTGTTCTATTTTCTCGACGCTAATATCTTCACGTAGTTTAATCGTCATTGCTTGTGAGTGACAACGCATTGCACCAATGCGTACACATAAACCGTCAATAGGCACAGGCTGTTTAGATGAACCTAAAATTTTGTTCGCTTCAACTTGCGCTTTCCATTCTTCTTTAGATTGACCTGATGGCATTGGCACATCAATCCATGGGATAAGACTGCCTGCTAACGGCACACCAAATTGCTCTTGCGGTAAATCGCTTGAGGCAATCTGCTGCGTGACTAGTTTATCAATTTCTAAAATAGCGGCCTGTGGATCAGCGAGCTTGTCAGCCACACTTGCATGAATAGAGCCCATTTGCGCGATTAGCTCTTTCATATTGCGAGCACCGGCACCTGAGGCTGCTTGATAAGTCATTGGGCTAACCCACTCAATCAAATCTTGCTCAAATAAACCACCCAGCGCTAATAACATCAATGAAACTGTGCAGTTACCACCCACATAAGTTTTAACGCCTTGCTCAAGGCCTTGTTCAATCACATCTTTATTGACCGGATCAAGTACAATAATACTGTCATCGCTCATACGCAGTGCTGATGCCGCATCAATCCAATAGCCGTCCCAACCTGCTTCACGTAATTGTGGATATACAGCTTTGGTATAATCGCCACCTTGACAGGTAATAATAATATCCATGTTTGCCAGCGATTCAAAATCCATTGCATTAAGTAATGGTTTTGCAGGACCTGCTAAATTAGGGCCAAGCTTACCGGTTTGCGAGGTAGTAAAAAAAGTAGTATCGATATGAGCAAAATCATTTTCTTGTTGCATACGCTCTAATAACACTGAGCCAACCATGCCCCGCCATCCGACCAATCCTACTTTTTTCATTGTTTGTTCCACTGTTTGAGTCATAAGAAATACCTAATACGTTAAAAATTAAAATTCATTGCGTGAGATTTAATTTTTAGAACGAACAATCTAGCACTGTGATCGAGGCAACACCAGTGTTACTCATAGAACATAAAATTTTTTCATCTTGAGTCAATAATCATATTTCTAATAGTTATGATTATTGTGCATCATTGTAAAAGACCGGTGTTTTTGACATCCAACTGATTCATCTGTTGCTATTTTTTTGCAATATGAAACTGACTATCTGTACATAAGTAAGTTAATAAGAATGCAATAAACAAGATTTATAATCATTTCGCACTTTGTAGTCAGATGTATTGTGTATTATTTTATTCATTAAAAGGAATCAAACAAATGAAAACATTATACTTTTCTAGCCTAATTGCAACTTTTCTATCTTTAGGAGTATCTGCAAATGTTAACGAAATCAATGTAGAATCGAATACTTCTTTTGCCAGTTCAACAACTAGTGTTGAACACACATCGGGCTCAACAAAAAGCTTATCTACATCAACCCTACCGTAATAGTT
Organism: Pseudoalteromonas sp. SG41-5; assembly: GCF_014164495.1. Taxonomy (NCBI): domain Bacteria; kingdom Pseudomonadati; phylum Pseudomonadota; class Gammaproteobacteria; order Alteromonadales; family Pseudoalteromonadaceae; genus Pseudoalteromonas; species Pseudoalteromonas sp. SG41-5. Next base: position 17,033 of record NZ_JACJFH010000083.1, read on the forward strand.
GATAGTAGTTATAGCAACTTCTTTGTCAGTTTTATATCGGGAAATCAATTCTGTAAAGAGCGAGGTCATAAGCGAGAAATCACTGGCAGCACAGTGTGGTGAGGATGAATATGAGTATGCGGAATATGACTGGTATGGTAGCGCATGGGTTTCAAAAAATACTGGTAGTAAAAATCAGTGTTATCCATTGTACGCTAGTATAAAGTGCGGTAGCGGTAACTAACGTAAACAAACAGCTCAGTAACAACTGAGCTCTTATTCCATGGCGCAAAAATTCCTCCAATTAATATCAACATAGTTCAACTCATCATTAATCACATATCATCATTAAAATAATAGCCTTATATCAATTTGCATTAAATGATCACTTCTTTAATAACACAGATATTACACAACCATTAGTTTTACAAATAGCAGATATTAAAAAGCCCTGCATTTGGCAGGGCTGAGATAATAAAGACTTATGTAATTTGCCTTTATTAGATGACTTTAAAACTCGTAGCTAAAGCTCACGCTTAATTCTCTAGGCGTTTCTTGAGAACGAATTAGCACATCATTTTGATTAACTTCAAAGTTTTGTCCCAACATATTTTTCACTTTAAGTGTTAATGTGGTATTAAACGTTGGGTAATAACTATAAACCATGTCTAACGAGTTTAAAGGTTGTTCGTAAGCGTCATCAAAGTTATTAACACCCGCAGCTAAAATACGATCACCAAATACATTGTAGATAACAGATGCTTGATGCATGCCATCATGTGAATCGTAATTCAGTTGCAAGTTGGCAACATACTTTGAATGGCCCGTCATACGTCGCTTTAGGTTCGTGAGATCGCCACGCTGTTCTTCTGCAATTTCAACTTCTGAATCACTGAGCGTTATATTTCCAGAAGTAAAAAAAGCGCCCCCTAATAAATCACTGTGCAACTCAGTTAACCATTCAGCTTCAATACCGTAAACATAGGCTGTTTCTGCATTGTCAAACTGCAGAGTAAAACGGCCGTCGCTTTCTGTTAATAGTGCTTCGATTGGTTTATCGATATCTTTATAGAATGCGCCAACTGAGTAATTATCGCCATTGTCCATATAAAACTCGATACGTGCATCAAAGTTATCTAGGTAACTAGATTCTAAGAATGGATTACCAAGCGTTCGATAACCTGTCAGCGGATCTTGGAATTGAACAGGGCTTAGCTCTCGCAAATCAGGGCGTACAACCGTGTTGCCATAACCAAAACGAACTTGATACGATTGCTGACTATATGTCATAGATAACGAAGTAAAATACTCATCTTCCATCACACTTGCTTGTTCTATCGCATCTGCACTTAATTTATCAGCCAATAAAGCAGGATCGAATGCTGAGCGAGAAAAAGCAAGCGCAACTTGGCGGAAGTCCTCGTAACGCACACCACCGCTTAAACGCCAATCTTGAGCAAACGTTACGTCAAAAGAGCCGTAATAAGCATCAATCATTTGCGCTGCTAAGTAATCATCAGCTGTTGGTTCTTGGAACAATAACTCGACATCCGTTGAATCAACAACAGCATCGTTAGCAAAAAAACTACCAATTGACAGTGCTTCTTCTTCACTTTGTGCTAGATCTAAAGACTGAGTTTGGTTAAAACGATAGTTAAAAAAGTCAGTGCGGTAATCACGTGTTTTTTCAACAAAATAACCACCACCCGCAATTTCTACTTCGGCGTTATCAAAGTAAAAAACTTTGTTTACATTAACGCCCCAGTTTTCTACATCGTCTTCAAGCTCTACAAATCGATACAAATAAGGATTACCACCTAAGCTACCATTGTAAAAAGTACGTTGATATTTGCCATCTAAGTACTCATCACGAACCGTTACTTTAAGCTCACCAGGTATACTTGTAGTCGCTGTTGAGTCAGTATACTGCCAATCTACACCAACACCTTCAAGAAAACCCCAATCTAAATTGTGCATTCCACGAAGCTGAAGTATTTCAAGTTCTCGTTCCTCAAAAGAGGTTAAGTGACTACGCTGCAACTGCCCAGCATCAATACTTAATGACTTTGAAGGTTCTTGGTAAAGCGCAACAGAGGCTTCATCTTCAGAATCTCGTAACATCATATAAGTTGCTGTTAAATCGTGACCTCCAATTTTATAACCTAAATTTAGAGAGCTATTTAACTTTATATTATGCTTGGTTGACACTTCTTTCTCTGTTGCAGAGTAACAAGTAAAGTCATCTTGTGAACATGAGGACTCAGATGCGTCAACAGAAGAAAGTACAGCGCTAAACTTCTCAGCATTAGACCATTCATTTTCATAGGCAACTGACGCTAAGAAACCAAACGAGCCGTCTAAGCCAAATAAGTTATCAAAACGGTCGCCATACACAGCTTTAATACCGGCATCAGGATTTAAACTTTCTTTTTCCAAGCCAAAATCTCTTGGCAATGCTTTTGCTAAACTTTTATTTAAGTCTATCGCGGCAGCTTGGCCAATATCAGCCCCCTGACGTCTTGACTCTACATCCCTGATATTTCTATATGAAATATCAGACAGGCCAATGATATAGGTATTTAACGCAGTCTTAACTGAACCAGGTAATGCGCGTGTACCATCATCTTTACCTAACCAATCATCACTGCCACCATTATATGTATAGCCTTCGTCGTTTGTATCTTTATAACTGGCACCAATTTCGACTTTAAATAAAGTATCATTTGGAATGCTCTTGGTTCTGATATTAACGTCACCACCACCAAAAGCCGCAGGCATATTTGGTGAATAGGCTTTTTGTACAGCCAAGGATTCAATAATACTTGATGGGAAGATATCAAGTGGAATTACATTTCGTGTTAGATCCGGGCTTGGAACTACCGCGCCATTTAAACGTACGCTAGAGTAACGCTCACCTAAGCCACGGACATAGATAAACTTATCGTTAACTAATGATAAGCCTGTAACACGGCGAAGTGCCGAAGCTGCATCACTATCACCCGTTCTAGATATTTGCTCTGAACCCATTATATCAGCGACAAATGCCTGATTTTTACGCTCATCAATTACGGCACTAGCACTGCCTTTAAGGCGCGTACCTGTTGCAACAACTTCTTCTATCGCTTCTTCATTTATTATTTCTTGTGCCTGATCAGCGAAAGAATGAAATGAAGAAAAAAGGGAGAGCAGAGATAAAGTTATTAGATTGGTTTTAAACTGCTTTTGATGTTTCATATTTATATCCTCTAAACCTAAAATTCCCTTAAAAAAGGCGCCGTAGCGCCTTATAATTAGAGCCGGTCTAGATTAATTACTAGCGCGTTGTAAAGATGCGGCAACAAAATCAGCCCACTCACTTGATTCACCGTCTTTAAGTGCACCAATATAGCCTGCGTTAGTAAAGAAAGAGTTAACTTCACTCATGTCTTTAGCTGTTGTAGCTACTGCAGTGCCTTGTGAATCAGTAATAGTTGCAGCTGTTGAAACACCATCAGCACCAAGTACATTTGCAAAATCAGCAAAACCAATTAACTGGTTATTCTCGCCACCAGTAAACCAAGAAGCAATATCAAAACTTGCTAATGCGCCAGTTAAAGGTGTATTTACGTCTTCAAAATTCTTACCACAAGCAAATATTGAGCTCATAAATGCGATATCGCCATTATTTGCATTCGCATGCACACCAGCATCCCCTGATTGGTCTTTTTCATTATATAAATCAAGACAACCAGCACCATCTACAGATGAAGAGTTTACAAATAGCATATTAGCTAATTGCGCTTTACCCCATTCTTTCATTTCCATACCAGCACCAGTACGACGCCCTTCAGCACCTTGGTCGCCAGTAGTTACAACCGTTGCATTAGCAATTGTTGGATTAGAAACAGTTGTTACTAAATCTTGTGCATCTGCTGATAATGGATCTACCTTAGCGCCATCTGTTTCAAAGCCATGGTTTCCATATTCATTTGAACGTACAAGAATAAATTGTCCATAGCCTTTCCAGCCTTCATCCCAATCAATACCATCATCACCTGTATCAGTAATAACAATATGTTTAAGGTTAACGCTACCACCAAAAAGCTCTATACCATCATCAAAACCATTATGAACATGCACGTAATCAATCGTTGTGCCTGAGCCTACAGCATTAAGGGTTAAACCATTAAGCTCATCGCCTTCAACACCAAAACCCGCATATTTTATAACTATATGCTTAAGGATACCGCTGCTATCTTGCGGATCATTACCACCATAATACGATACAATACCTTCAGCAGCGTGGTTACACATATCTTGCGCCGCAGCCGCAGCCGTACAACGAATAGAATGGCCTCGACCATTTACCTGAACGCCACCCCAATCACCAATTTGTGCGGTTGTTGCATCATCGCCATCAACTTCTTTGATGCTTGTGAAAATAATTGGCTTATCTACTTCACCAATTGCTTCAATATTTGCACCACGTGCAATACGAATAAAACTCTCAGGCTTAGTAAAAGCTATCGTCGCGCCAGCTTCAATAGACAATGTAGGACCATTGCCATCAATTGTAGCGCCTGTTGATGTGTCTACATCATCACCAATAAATAATGCACCTTCAAATACATGTGCGCCGCCACTGCTTAATGCAGGGATAACAAAAGAGCTGGTAATTTCTTTCGCATTACTTGCAAATGCTTGACTGTAAACACAGTTAACACCCTTTGCTTCACCTGTAAATGTAGCTCCATCTAATGTATATGTAGCGCAACTTAATGTATCACCACCATTATCACCACCTGGGTTAGTCACTGAGTTGTCTACACTATTATCTACACTGTTATCAACTGTTGTAGGTGTAACATTAATATCACCACCGCCACAGCCAGCGAGTGTAATTGCAGTAGCCACAAGGCTGACTTTAAATAAACCAGATAATTTCATTGTTCACTCCGTTAAAGTATTTAATTATTTTGTTAGCGCATTAAGTAAAACTCAAGTCACTTTAAAACACGAAAAACATGCTTTAAGGTCACTTGAGCTTTAGAACGAGGACTACAATACGGGAGGTGTATGACAATACAGTTACACTTTAATAAACATAAAGTGACAATATAATTTATTTAAATAACAATTTGTTAGGAATATTTAGAACGAAAAAAACCGCCCTGAGGCGGTTTTGGTGTTGCGATTATAAAACGAGTTTTTTAATAAAATCGTTGAAGTTAAAATGGCATTTTTTAACGCCATATTTACTTATAACAAAGCGGTGCGTAATGTTTCAGCATGCAATTTTTCACGCTTCACGTATTTGATCCATTGTTCAGCTAATCGCTGCGATTTTTTATGCTTCTCGGCTTGTTCGAATGCTAAAATAGACGCATCAAAGTTTTGTAAACTATATTGCGCCATACCTAAAGCAACATAAGCATTTGATTCAAAATCGAGTGAGCCTTTATCAAGCGCCGTTCGGGCTGCATCAGCGGCATCTTCAAATTGCTCTAAGTTAACAAGTACTTCAGCCATACGTTGATCGTACTTACCGTGATCCGAAAGCTCTGCCGCTTTAGCAAAGTAAGTAACTGATTTATTATCTTCTTTTGCTTGGACCATGGCTTCTGCGATGAATGCATAATTCTTCGCAGACTTTTCAGCAACGCCTGATTCAAT
>NZ_JACJFH010000084.1:0-22509 GCF_014164495.1 Pseudoalteromonas sp. SG41-5
CTGTTTGCTGTAATATCTTGCCCTTCAAGCACGATAGTGCCGTCTGCATATACCTCAACACTACCCTTGGCCGTTTGTAGGCTAACACTTTGCTGGGCTTCAATAACGATATGCCCTTGCGAATTATTAATTTGCGCGGCAGGTGCTTGATCCGCTTGCGCTAAGAGCGCCGTTACAATAAAGCCTTGTGCGCTATGTACAAGTAATACATTAGCCCCTACTTCTGCGATGCTGACATGTGCGCCTTGCGCAATAACTTGATGTTCAACATTATTAATTAATACCGCTTTTACACGGCCAAAACTGTCGACACGACTCACACACGCTAAATGTTGATCGTGATTGAATATACTTTGGATCTGAGCGCTCATAATAAACTCCTTTTCAACTAGTTATTACTAATTGCACTGCCTTTCACGGCGATATTACTGGCCGATAAAGTAATACTTGTCGCATCAATGGTTAAGTTACCACCGGCATCAATTTCAATACTCGCACCGCCTTGACTCAATTGCAGTGATCCTTGACCATCCGCTTTAATGGTAATATTTGCGCCACTACTAATTTCTATATCGCCATTGGGGGCTTGCAGTTCTAAATTGCCGTCAACCGAATATGCGCTAACATCTTGTTCACCTTGTAATTTAAGCTCTTGATCCGCTTTAAGCTCTAAGCTGCCATCGGTTGCTTCAATACGTGTGTTTGAGGTGGCTTTGAGGGTTAAATCTGCCGCCGATGTTACTGTGATATCCCCTTCGCGGGTTTGCATTTGCAAGTTATTCTCTACCCGCGTAGTAAAGTCATTGGCAACCGTAAAGGTGGCGTCGTTTTCAGCAACAAATTGCAGATTTTCTTTCGCTGATATTTTTACATCGCCATCTACAGACTTAAGCGTTGCTTGATGTGCGCCATTGGTGGCATCGAGTAATAGTTGGTTTTTATTATTTTTATTAGCAAGGCTAATTTTTTCTTCGCCTTTTTTATCATCCATTATTAAACTGTGGCCAGCTTTAGTAACGAGCTTATTCTCGGTCGGATTTTGGCTGGTAACTGGGTTAGGTGCATTTTGGTTGTATAACGCACCTAAAATAATGGGTCTGTCTAAATCGCCATTTTCGCCACAAACTAATACCTCAGTACCTTGTGTAAGCGGAAAGTGCATGCCATGACCACTGCCACCATAAGGTTGCATTAAGCGTGTTGGGCGGCTTTGTTGGCCTTCACCATCTTGATTAAATGGCAGTTTTACTACGTAATTACCATCATCATCAATTTCTTGCTCTACTAGTGCGTTAAAAGTTGCAAATACACGTCTTTCTGGAAGTAACTGTGCTTTAAACTGTTGATCCGATGGGACCAAGTACGCCTGATTTTTATAAGTTAAGCCTTTTACGTTAGCGCCATATTCCACACCTGCTTGCTGGCTACCCTTATGATCAACACGCACAACCAAATATTGGCCATTATGATCTGGATGATCATAAATAGTTAAAATCATTCCTGGTCTAAGCGCCCTGCAATCACTGTCGATAATCAATTGCTCTCGTTGACAATCAAACGCTTGCTGACGCGTTTTAGCAAGCGTATTGCCCTCGCCAGAAGTTGCATAGTTATTACCATAATGACTGTCTTCACCAAATCCTGGTTGCGAAGCGCTATTTTGCGCCGATACCTGTAAATTACCTGGTGCGCGGTAGTTATAATCGTTTAACGCAATACTTTGCGGCTGAAGTTGGGCTTGGCGACTAATTGCGAAGATTGTTTCGCTAGTACGTACTTGCCCAGATGGTGGCACATAACTTAAGTTTACTTCATCAAACAGAGCCGCAATATCTTTGCTGCTATTGCATACTTTAAAAGTGCAATCCGCGTCAGTTTGCTCAACAAAACTATAAACAAAGCCATGTTTACGCATTAAACGCGTAACAAATTCATAATCAGTTTCGTTATATTGCACTGTCATATCGAGGCTAGGGCCGCTGGCTTGCATGCTAAATTTTTGCATTGGGAAGCCCGCTTTATTAAACACACTTTTAATAATGGCAGCGGGATCCATCGCTGTAAAAACACGATTGGAATGTTGATGCTTAAGTAAAGTTAAATAAGAACTCAACACTAACGTGTAATGATAACCTTGGTGACTTTTACCATGGGCTACAAAACGACTTAGTAAACCTGAGATAGTCCGATCTGTCATAGACCACACCAAACTCAAACTGGCATCTTTACCTAGCAACGTTTGCGCAGTTAAATGTTCCTGACTCAATACTTGAATATTAAATTCATAGTCTTCACATAAGCTATCATTAATTGATGTGAAGTCAGTTACCTGCACCATGCCATCAGGTAAGCCTTGTATACTTACGCTAAAATGACTGGTATTCGCTTTATGTTCACTAAAGATGTCCATGAGTTCCATTTTCAATCCTTTTTTATCTATTAAATTAGGCGTTATCGGCAAATATTGCGGTGATTTCGTCTTGCTCATCAACCGTTAACGTTAAAATATCTGGCATATCTTCTTGCGCCATATATTCCAAAATAGATTTAGCAATTCCCGGTAAAATTTGTCTTTCAATGACTGCATTTACCATCCGAGCACCGCTGTCTGAAAGCTGGCATTGCTGAGTTAACTTACTCAATACACTTGCATCAACACGCAGTTGCATTTTATGATTAGTAGCAAGACGCTTAGCAATCGCTTCTAGTTTTAAACTAACAATTGCTTGCAGTGCATCTTGATCAAGCGCTAAATAAGGCACTACTTGCATGCGTGCAAGTAAAGCTGGTGCGAAGAATTGTAGTAACTGTGGCTTAATTAATTCACTTAACGCACCAATTGACGGCACTTGCCATGGGCTACCATCTTCATTAATCGGTGCATCCGTTGGATTGAGTGCGTCATTAATGGCTTGCTGCTGCTCAGTCGGTTGTTCTGCATCATCGTCTTGCTCTGGACTCAAATCGATCACTGTTGGTGGTGTGCATGCATCAATTAGCTCTGCTGAACCTAAGTTAGACGTCATGATGATCACGGTGTTTTTGAAGTCAATTTCACGGCCTTCACCATCACGCATATTGCCGCGTTCAAATACTTGATAAAACATGTTAAGCACATCTTTATGCGCTTTTTCTACTTCATCAAGCAAAATTACTGAGTATGGGCGCTGTCTTACCGCTTCAGTTAATACACCGCCTTCACCGTAACCTACATAACCAGGAGGTGAACCTTTAAGCTGCGATACTGTATGCGACTCTTGATATTCACTCATATTGATAGTGGTTAAGAACTTCTCGCCACCAAACAATTGCTTAGCTAAACAGCGGGCTGTTTCAGTTTTACCAACACCGGAGGGTCCGGCAAGTAAAAAGACCCCTAACGGTCCTTGTTCATTACTGATCCCCGCTTTGCTGACACGTAATGCTTGCGCAATTTTTGCCATACCAGCTTGCTGCCCGATCACTTCTTGACCAATTGCCGTTTCTAAATTAATGAGGTTACTGATCTGATCTTTAACCATGGCACCAACAGGTACACCGGTCCACTGAGAAATTATTTGTGCCACTGCATCAGCGTCTACTTCGCTAAATAAGCCATTATCTTGACTGTTTTGCTCTTTTAAAGTTTGGCGCAAGCTAAGTAGTGCAGCACTGTCTTGTTCGCTTGCATTGGTTGCTTGTTTAAATTCGTTGATCTGGCTTAAAGTAGCAATTTGTGACTCGCGGGCACTGGTTAATGCAGCAAGTTTAGCTTGTGCAGTATTTAACTCTTGCTGTAAGTACAATAACTTATCCATATCGACAGCTAAACCTTGCTCGCTTTCACTGGCAATACTGGCAATCCGAGTTTGTAAATAATTTATATGCTCTCGCTCAGATTCAATTGCAGCTGGATCAGTTGCAAACGACATTCTGACGCGAGCTGCTGCTGTATCAAGTACGTCAATTGCTTTATCTGGTAACTGACGACCTGTGATATAACGAGCTGACAATACAACAGCCGCTTCAATGGCATCATCGGTAATTTGGATATTATGATGTTGCTGATATTTATCTTTTAAACCCGCTAGCATAAGTTGCGCAGCTTGCTCCGTTGGCTCATCGACTTTGATCAGTTGAAAACGACGCTCTAATGCGGCATCACGCTCAAAGTACTTTTTATACTCACTCCAGGTGGTTGCTGCCACTGTGCGTAATTCACCTCTGGCAAGAGCGGGTTTTAATAAATTAGCCGCATCGCTCATACCAGCATCGCCACCCGCACCAATTAAGGTGTGTGCTTCATCAATAAACATAATGATCGGCGTGGTTGAGTTTTTAACTTCGTCAATTACTGTTTTTAAACGGCGCTCAAACTCGCCTTTAACACCTGCGCCAGCTTGTAATAAGCCCATGTCTAAGACTAATAAACGCACACCTTTTAATTCATCAGGTACTTGACCATCAATAATACGCTGTGCAAAACCTTCTACTACGGCGGTTTTACCGACTCCCGGATCACCCACTAAAATCGGGTTGTTTTTACGACGACGACATAACACATCCACCATCATGCGTATCTCGTCGTTTCGCCCGAGTACAGGATCAATTTTTCCTTGCTTAGCTTTTTCGGTTAAATCTTCACAATATTCATCAAGCGCGCCGCCACCTTCACTTTGGCCATTATTTTGCGTTTGCTGAGCTGTTTTTGCCTGTGGGTTTAAACGCTCGCTTGAGTTTTGACAAATTTTATCGAGGTTTTCGGCTAAAAAGCGTGAGTCAATTTTATCTAGCAACGCTGGTAATTGAAGCACAGGGCTATAAGGTAATAGCTCCGTGAGTGCATCAAGCAATGCAGCACCGTTGATCCAATCACTTTTATGCTGCACATTAGCGCTCAACCATGCGCGTTCTAACCATTCATATAAACGACGAGAAAACACCGGCTTACTTTGGTTACCCGCAGGTTGGCGATTTAAAAAGTCAAGCAACTCATGCCATACCGCATCTTGATTAATATTAAAAAAGTGAAATATTTGTTCTAAATCACCACTACTGCCCTCTTCCATCAACTTAATTAGTAAGTGTTCAGGCAGCACTTCAAAATGACTGCGACTGCTAGCAAACCCTGCAGCAGACTCAAGCGCGGTCGCGGTATGGCCATTTAGCTTGTCGATAAGTTGTTTAATGCCTTTTGCATCCATTGTTTTGTCCTTAAATCTGGTTTCTTACTAATGTTGATATTGAAGATGGGTATAGCTGTGTACGGTTGTGTTTGCCGCAGCACTACCTAAATAACTGTTGTGTCCAAGTATTAACGGTGACACACCGATTGCCTGTTGCTCTACAGCTTCGTTAGCCACTTTGATTTGGCATAACCACTGCACATTACTTGGTAAGTGAGTGCTTAATAACGCCGCCATTTTTTTACCTTGCTCATGCAAAGGGTTCAAACTAATGGCAGTTTCACTGTCTACAGGGCCGATGGCAATTGTTAAAATACTGCCACTTACTAATACTTTGCTACCTAATACCGCAGAACCACCGAGTACCATTTGGGCATCATCACCAAATGTACTTGGGGCATCAATTGTTTGCCAATTAGCGCGGGTATCGTCAACGTGCAGCTCTTTCACTGCAAGTGTATGTTTAAGTAGTTGAGTTAAGCCTGCTGCACTGGTTTGTTTTAAGCTAGCAATGCCGCATTGTACTTTTTGATCTGTTTTTGTAGATAAAATGGCTTCTATTAAATGATCAAATTGATCTGCACCACGTCCTGCAACATTGATTTGTGACTTTTTCCACGCCTGAAAAAGTTGGCAATATAAAATATGATTAAACATATCTAAAAATTGCCGAACCCTGTCACCACTTTCGTTATCACTTGCTGCTTGCTCTAACAGGTAATGTGGCATCGGCGCATCAACACCATACAAACCCAAGAATGACGTTGATAAACTGAGTCGCCCGCGTCCTTGGTTATCTAAGCTACACGCACGTACATCAGTTGCTGGAAAGCCAAGCTCTTTATAGGGCTTAAACATCACCCGCTCACTAATGCCTTTGTCAAGTTCGTGAGGCGTTGCCCAATGCTTTTCAATTAAGCTCATCGCTTTAAATAAATTAAACTGCCAAGGCTTAGCAATTAATTGCTCAATCGGTTTGGGCAATTTAGCCCAAACGGGATGCTTTATGGCTGGTTCATGCACACTCATAATTGATAACTCTTACCCGGCTCAATATCCCAACACCAGGTTTTATAGCTAGGAATAGCATTAACGCGAGTCTGCACACTTTCATTAATTGGTGCGTACATTAAAAAGAATTGGTGCAACATATTACAAAAATGATAAAGATCGGCATCGCACACAAACTTACTCTCATCGATATCAATTAATACATCTACGCCTTTAATAAAAATTCCACGCTTTATTTGGCTGATCGGAGTAGCCGTTATTTTTTGAATGCTCTCAATACGCAAGCGATTCTCAGCTTTTTGCGACCAATCAAATAGCACTAATAAACGTTTAAGCTCGGTTACTTGAGTTATTTGGGAAAACTTAACATTAAGTAAGCTGATCAGCTGCCAATGTTTTGGTTGATCTGGGCACGGTAAATAATTAGTAGGCCTAATAACATTCTCAACCTCGGCAATACTTGGCATATCGCGCCCGCCAATATTTAAATCACCTTCTTGCAGTAGTTGCCGAGGCCAGCCTGCATTAAAAGCAGTTAAATCAACAGATAGTGTTTCTTTTTCATCATTTAGATTGAAAGGCAACTGTAAGTAATGAGTTGGCGCAGCTGCACCCACATCTTTAGTTAATACGGTAAATAGCTTTTTCTCATCTTCAAATACACTTTGATAACGAGGTGTATAATCATAGGTTTTACCACTGAGCGAGTTGCGCCCCATTACCGAATCGACGGTGTAACTGAAAATATGATCGGTACGATTTTGATCTGCGGTGATCATATAGTCGGTACGATTGGGTTCGATTCTGATTGGCTCTGCCGCTTGGGAAAATAAATTAATTGCAGGCACGCAGTTTATCAGTAGGTTTTCACGGGATAATTGGTGTCCGGGTGGTAATTTACTTGAGCCACGAAAAACTATTTCAAAGCGGTCTATATGATCTGCAAACTCAACGTCTTGCAAACCTGTAAAAGTTAAAAAGTAAAAACGATCTTTGGCATTAAAGTAATCTAGTAATAATGCATAGCCTGGATGGCTTTGCTCAGCACTCGGTAAAAGAGCCCCATCAATATTTAAATAACTGGCACTGCAACCTTTTACTTTAAGCTTTTTATTATGCTCAAAATGCGCAGGGCCAAAATCAAGTTCAGCATGTTTCTCTGCCGTTTGCAGCAGCTTAAATAAAGAGCTACATAACGGGGTATCGCCGCGTAAATAAAACTGCAAGTTTGATAAGTCATAATTTTTACGCTCACCTTGGCATACAAAACGTAAACCAATGCGCAGCTCTGCACCTAAATGTGATTCTTGGTAGCGCACATGCTCAACATCGAATGGTGCTACTGTTAGATTATGCGTGGTGGTAAAAGTAATATTTTTGTGATCAACAACAGCGGTATCTGCTTTTAATGTGAGACCCTTTTCAATCATATGGGTCTTTTGCATTGCCAGCTTAGGGCTAAATTTAACTACCGTACTTGAAGGGTAATAACTAAGCAGAATAGGACATAATTGACGCAGCACTTGCTCTGACACTTCTGGTACTGATTCATCCAAGCGTTTTTGTGTGTGCGCAGTTAAATACGCCATACCTTCGAGTAAACGCTCGATATGCGGGTCGCGATCTTTTAAGGCATCAATATTTAACATGCCCGCATGCTCAGGATAATGTTGTGCAAACTGTTTACCGGCCTGCGTTAATAAACGCATTTGAGCATCAAAATATTGCTGCATTAAAATATCCTTTTCATTGAAATATTAATCACCATTTTTAGCGTGCTGCATTACATCAGCCTTACCGCCTGATTCAAACCGCGTGTTTAACTTAATACATTGGCCACTGGTTAGAAATGCTTGAATATCCAGTCGGATCACGCAATTTTCTTCACGTATTTCCATTGGAATAACATTGGCATAACGCACTCTTGGCTCATATTTCTCAATCAATTTTTTAACCTCAAACGCCAAAGTATGTTGCGAATAAGGCAAACCTTCGTAAATATCTTCAACATCGGGCAAACCATAATCAGCCAAATGCTTTAACACCCCACGGCGAGCATTAAGCAGCTCATTAAGATGGTTACAGACACTATTTTGCTCATCAGTCTGAAAACCTTGATGTCCATTACGAATGACAGGTTGAGTTAAAAAATCGAATAACGCCATGAACTTACCTCTGATAAAAGGATATGCTTGCGCATATCCTTTAAAAATTCCGACTTATCGACCTTCAGTCCAAGAGTCAGAGAACTCGATGTTGCCATCAAGGTATGTCCAAGTAATGCGCTTATAACGTAAACATACTGTTTCAAGGTGCGGATAACGCTCCTTGTCTAAGTCTTTTACGTTGTGCATTGTTGGTGAGATTGACGTAATTTTTACATCTTCCAACTTGTGGCAGAAATACTCACGCTCAGTCCCTGTGTCATCGATACGGTACCATTTAAGCTCAAGTTGCTTAAGTGTTTGACCGTTCGAGCACGCTTTATACAGATACGGTGTAGCTGCATCTACCGCTTTAGTAATTACAAACGGTTCATGCTTACGTGTACCTGTAAGTTCACCCGTGTCGTTATCTGTAGGAATGCGAAGTTCATGATCAAAGTGTAGGATCTCAATTGAACCTTCACGCTCTGCAACAGTTACAGAACCTTTGATGTCATTACCTTGGTCATCCTTTAACCACATATACGCTGGAATTGCCATTTCATTATTCTCCTTTTAGAATGAAGTGTTTCCTGTTAGTTGGCATTGGCATAAACAACCATGTTTATGCCCCCCAAAAAGCCCTCTGCTTCATGCCACTGGGGAACATGTCCCAAGTTGGATGCAACCAACTTGGGGCAATTTTTTCCATCTACATTTTTACACCAACCAGCTACTCACCAAATTGACGTATTTACACTTTAAAAGCCTGCGTTAAATGCGTTTCATCGGCGGCTTGGCAGTTCATTTTTCGCCAGGCATCTGCCCTACTAATGCCAAACGCACATCAATACCTTCCACTTGGAAATGCGGCACTATGTAAGTACTAACGCGGTAATAACCAGGGTTACCCGGAATTTCAGCAACAGTCACTTTGGCATCTTTTAATGGGTGCGTTGCAATTAACGACTCATCTGGGTTGTTCATTTTCGTAACTAACGCACCTAACCAATCATTAAGCTGCTGCTCTAATTCGTGGCGTGGTTTGCTAGAACCTATGTTTTCACGTTGTAACACTTTTAAGTAATGCGCAATGCGCGATACTAAGAAGATATACGGTAAACGCGAGTTAATACGTGCGTTTGAGGTTGCTTCTGGCGTTTCAAGCACTTGTGGCTTTTGCGCACTATTAGCTGAGAAGAAACACGCAAAGTCTGAATTTTTATAATAACTAAGTGGAATAAACCCTTGGTTAGCAAATTCAAGCTCTTTAGTCTCTGAGATCAATACTTCTGTTGGGATCTTAGTTTCTGAGCCTTTACCTGCTTCGAATGAATGAAGTGGTAAATTCTCAACTTTACCGCCCGACTGTGGGCCACGAATGTTAACTGCCCAACCATTATCATGGAAACTGCGAATAATATTGGCGGCAAAAGCAAACGTTGCGTTACCCCATAAATAGCGCTCATGGTGTTCACTGTTTACATCTTCTTGGTAGTTAAAGTTACGCAGTGGATTAGTTTCACCATACGGTAAGCGCAATAAGAAACGTGGGAACGCTAGGCCGATATAGCGTGAATCTTCTGATTCACGGAAGTTTTTCCAACGTAAAAATTCAGCACGCTCCATGTACGAACCAATATCTTGAATTTTAGATACTTCATCAAGTGAGTCTTTCAAGAAAAACTTAGGTCCTACGCTGCCCATAAATGGGCAGTGCGCCGCAGCTGATACGCGTGAAATTTCTTGTAGTAATGAAACATCTGGCGCTGAACAATCAAACTCAAAGTTCGATACCATAGTCGATACCGGTTCGCCACCTGGGGTGTCGTAATCTGAGGTATAAACATGCTTGTACAATGCTGATTGCGTGGTATCAGGCGCTTCTTCAAAGTCATCACGCAGGGTTTCTTTATCAACGTCGAGCATTTCGATTTTGATGTTGGCATTGTTTGGCGTGCGATTAATTAAATAACGTAATGAACGCCAAGCTGATTCCATTTTTTGGAAGTTTGGATTATGTAAAATCTGGTCTAACTGCTGTGAGATAATCGTATCAACTTTCGCAATATAGTCATCTAACAACAACTTATCGATACGCGTAACTTCTTGGCCGCTGCTGCCAGCCATATCTAAAAATACATTGATTGCCGCTGTTAAACGCTCATTCGCACGGGTTTCAGCAAGGTTGCTGGCATCACGAAAAGTGTCTAATTTGATCTCATCTGCAACTGGGGCAATATCGACCAAGTTACAAAGGCTTTCGTAGGTTGATACCGGAGCTTGCTCAATTGAATGAGCTGCAACGTTTAATTGTTCTTGCATTGACATGGTAACGTCCTTATTCAGTAACTGGGTGTTTTTCGTCTTCAGAAGCAAGCGGGGCAATTTCATCCAGCTTAGCTTTTAACTCATCAAGTTCTGGCTGGTTTTGTAATACCCGCTCTAGTTCTTTACGTAATGATGAGTTATCCAAAAGATTCGATTTCAAGTCACGCAGTAAGTTACGCATTGCCATCATTTTATTTAACTCAGGTACCTGTGAAGCAACTGATTCTGGATCAAACGATTTAAACGAATCAAACTGTAAATTCACGTTGATCTCGCCATCGCCTTTGATCTTATTAGCAACTTGAAAGTTTGCCTTTGGTGCCATATCTTTTAACACTTGCTCAATATTATTTTTATTGATTGTTACGCGTTCACGCTCAGCAAGGTCTTGGGTATTTAAACCATTAGAGTAATCACCAATTACCAGCATTTTTAGTGGCAATTCGCTTTTTTGCGATGCGCCATCCGTATCAAGCTCTAAAGAGATATTGATCCGAGCTCTTGGGATCTCTTTTTGAAATGTATCTGTCATGTTTCTTCCTTTGCAGTTTGTATCAATTCCAATTAACCTCGACCCATTAGTCAGGCTCTTGTAACTAAATCCAAGCTATTGCTTGAGCCGGATTGGTTACCATCATTCGCTGACTAATTTGCTTAGCAGCTAAACTCATTTCATCACTTTCTGCCAACGACAGATTGGCGTAACATTGTTTGGCAAAACGCCATACTTCCATGCAAAAATGTTGTTGCCACTTCGCTAATTGAAAAGTTTCAATTTGCTCAAGTAATTCGGTTAAAATTGCCAAAGCGTGTTCATAATGCTCCGCTTTAAGTAACAACTTGGCTTTTAATAATTGGCTTTGTGATTGGTCAAACCCGGTAGGGGTACTTAATTGCTCAACCTTGCTAAGCGCAGCACTGAGTTGTCCTTGCACTACTTCATCAGCCAATAAGCTATAATGTTCATCAAAAATATTGCCTTGCGAATTATTGCTTGCTGGTGTTTGTGCATTGCTAATTTCAAGTAACGTTTCTTTATTGGCTGGGCTGCATAACCCTGTGCCATCGTCGTACTGTAAATGAGTTAAAAGCGGAAACTGACTAGTTAAATTAATCAATTGCTGCTCAAGCCAGTAACTTAGCTTGCCTTTATTTAATTGTTTTAACGCACTTAATACCAACATTTGTAAGTTGAGATTAAATTGCATCGCACCTTCCATAAATAAGCCTTCAGCAAGCATGAGTGCCTGCTCTGGTTGTTCACTGGCAAGTGCATTTTCAATCGGTGCAAAAGCCGCAGCTCTTGGTGCTGGTAAGCGTGTTTTACCATTTTCATTAGCCGGTATTTTCAGCCCAGACCAACGTGCAGCACGTGATAATTTAATCACCCGCTCGATGTTATTTTGTTCTTTATCAAAATTCAGTAATTCACGAATAGCTGATAAATAAGCCGTGTCACTGCTGAGATCACCAACCGTAATACTTGCAACTTGACTTACAGAGCTGTGCACTGATGATGTTGAATTTGTTGCCGGTGTACCGTCGCTTGGTGCTTGTTCAGTATCGTCTTTACTAACAACTGACGGCTCGACTGCCTTTGCAACTGGGTTGCGTTTCATTTGCTCGTCAGTCCACTCGTTTAAAGTAGATAAAGGACCTGATTCACTATCTAATAATGGTACTGAGTGTTGGTTGTAATCGGTTAATACCGCATCTAGTTCAGCCCATTGTTCTGCGGTTGCCGAATGACTTTGCGAAATCCCTTTTAGACGTTCTTGTTGCTGTAAAAACCAGGTATTTACAGCACTGCGCATGCGCTCTTTAAGTGGGTGTACGTCGTTGCTAAAATCAGCCAATATCTTATTAAACAATTTGATTGAACTAATTAACCCCTGCACCCCAAATTCACTGGTTGCAGCTAAGCATAAGTAACTAACAATACGTAAATCTTTACTCTTATTCTGTAATAAGTCAGTTGCTTGAATAAACATCACTTTAAAATCAACCTCACCAACACCCGATGAAGATGCTTTGAGACTTTTAAATGTTTCTTCGTATTTTAAATCTTCGCCACACGGCAAACCTTGCAATGGTGCAGCAAGTTCATCCAGCCATAGTTGCCAGCTATTGTGAGTATGTGGTTGCTTTAAACTCATGCTTTACACCATCGTCTTAGTGCATCGTATACACTTACGTTATCCATATCGGCAAAATTAATACTGTAGTCACTTGGCACTTTGCTCAATGGTAAATTCGTCAAATCAATAATTTGTGTTGATTTGTCTTCATTTAACCAAATCGAGCTAAAATAGGATGCCGATACAGGACGACAAAACACCGTTAAACTAGGCGCATGATCTTCACATCCTAGTTGATAAAAGAACCACGGTTGCCAGTTGTGATCAGCAACCACAGATGCTATTAAATGCAGCCAAAACCCAGCGACCAAGGCGCTCTCATGACTAAACTGTGGCATTGGTAAACGAATACCAAATTGACTGCGTAGACAGCCTCTATTTGCAATCGACTTCAATACTGCAGATAGTTCTTCAATTAATACAGCACGCTTATGCACATCATTCATCTGGAGATGCTGCCACAGCACACTCATCGGTATCATGCGCAGTTTATCTAGCTCTTGATTTAAATTTGGTTGTTGCTTCAACGCATCAGCAACCTTGTTATAAGCATGAGCTTGTTCCGCCATCGCATCAATTGATGGCGCTTCTTTAATGCGATCATTCACACCAATTAAGTGCTCAATCACATGACTAGCATATAAAAACAAAAATGCTGGATGGCGTTTATAAGTTTCTAATCCGCTATGTATAAAAGAGCTAAAAGGGTAAAAACGGCCACTACTATCTTTACTTGGTTGTAAAATACCAAGCAAACTACTGTCTTCACTGTTCCCAGATACAAAAAACAACGATTTAACACCATTAAGTACAGCAACATTATTCGCCTTTCGACCACGATTAAGGTGAGCAAATCCTTCTTGTAACCAATGATCAAATGCCACTGATTCACGCGATGAAATATTTAACTTCACAAAATCAGGTCGTACTGGTGTTTTCCCCATATAACCGTAAGAAAACTGTTTTACTAGTAACGGCGATTTCTTTTTAGAAAATAAATTAAACATATCCGCCCCTACTGTACCGAATTATTATTCGACTGCGCATATTGCGGCGATTTCGAAAACAACGAGTTCGGTAAAGCAAACGAAGTCAGCATATATTTTGAGAAAATACCGCTATTACGCCCTGATTTTAAGGAAAACTGTACTGTTAATTGCTGTTCTGACTTATCGGTTAGTTCCCATGTAGCTAAGAACTCAGTGCCTTTTATCCATTTTACATTAGCATTATTAAGCACTTTAAGTAGCGCCCACGGACCATCTTGCTCAATCGAAATTCGATTGCCTTTATTATCTAAACCATAAAGAATCGCTTTTTCTGCAGCACCACGACCAGGCCAAGAAAAGTTACGCCACTCCTCCGGCTCATTACGATAGCGATAACCTTGCTCTGAAAAGCCTAAATAAGTTTCACGAATGCCTCTTTGTGGTACTGGCATCATCTGAAAATTAAAGCCCGCAGAATCTGCGCCACTAGTAAATAGTGAACGTGTTACTTTATTTGCTTTTGTTAAACCATCGAGTAATTCTTTACTAAAGCCAATACCAACACCATTCCACTGTTTTTCTTCCCATACGCCACGACGTACTTTCATAAAAGGTTTCAGTTGAGTGTTAGTAAAGTTCCATAATATGCCCGACTCAGTGTTTAAAAACTCCGACACATCAGCAATCGCGGCATCAGGTCCATTTAGGTTAAATGGGTACTTTCCTGCGATGCTGTTGCTGTACATTGTATAAACTTGGTTTTCCCACTCTTCATTTAACTGGCTTCGTGCTTTGGCCATAATTGTGGCTATACCCGCTTGTAAAGGCGCTTTGAAAAGAGTATCCAACGTTTCTTTTGTTTGTGGGTCTAAAGCACGTGTTTGGCTTTCAATGATGATCCATGAAGACTGCAAAGCATTGGTTTGATTATTACCTGAGAGTAAATCTTGGACAAAAATCATAGCTTGGCCATCATCTTCATTACTCGCCGCCATCGCTTTTATGTCTGAGTGGATGCTGCTTAATGAACTAATGTACTGGCCCATGTAATCAGAACTGCGCTTATTATCATCGTTTTGTGTAAAACGGCGTAAATCAGCAAAGCGAGATTCCAGCTCTGGCGCTCTAACCGTACTCATTTGTGAAAAATCAGGGCTGTTCATAGCTTGTTTAGCTAGCTTTCCTTTTGCAGCTTTTTTCTGCGCAACGTCGGCAGCACCGGCAACTAAGGTCGCAATTTTGTCATTATTCGCGGTAACGGCTGAAGGTTCGTCAGCAACCATTATGTTATTGTTCACCAGCATCATTAAATCTATCAATGGGCCATCGTTTGATGAAAGGCGAGCAAAATCAATACTTGCATCGTTTAAGTCTCTAAACGCTGGGACTTGAATACTATTTAAGAATTCGAACCAAGTATTACCGTAATCCTTAAAGTAATAAGCACGCATTGCTTTGGCTAAGGACTCAGCTTGTGCTTCATCTACAGCATTTTGCCCTTCGTCATTACTGGTGCCCATAACCCAATCGCCTGAGAACACTAACCGTGAAATACGTTTAATTTCAGGATATACATATTCTTGCCAACCAGCATTGGTATATACATAAGGAATTGCATAGCTACTTTTTAATACATCACGGTTATTAGCCGACATAAACTGATTAAGCTGTAATGCTTTTTTGCGCTCAGCAAAGCTTGTTATCACTTGCTTATACAGAGGCTCAGCTTCAGGTTGAGTATTTAAACTTTCGCGCGCAGTATAAATTGCGGTTTCATTTGCTTGCCAAAAATTAATCTTCCCAGGATGCTCTAGATCAGTACCTAAATTAGCTAAGTACACATCTAACAACGCAGTTAATTGACTATAAATGGGTGTATCTTGTTGCGCTGTTAAATCAATATTAAAGTGATTACTAATAAAACTAAGTAGCTGCTGTTTAGCAAATTCATCATTTTTATGTTCGGGGTGTGTGCTTAGCATTAAATGTAATTTAAGTGCTTCGTAATAAGGTTGTCGAATACCTACGCGTGACTCCGGCTCATCAGAGTTCCAACGGCTTTCATACTGTTTTAATTGTGCTAACACCTGTTTTTCAGCAGGAAGTGTGATCAATTGGTTTAACTGGTTAAATAATACATTCGCGACACTTTGAGTTGTTTCGTCACCTTCGTAAATACCAAAAATAAAATACCAAGGTAAGCTTTTTTCATAACTTACAAGCTCCTGATAATGCTCAAATAATGCAAGTGTTGCAGCTAGCTTTTGATCCGCCTTCGCCTTATTTACATTAACTTCAACCACCGCTTTCACGCGTGCTTCGCCTTGGTTAAGCAATAACTGATTACTGGTGTATGAGGTAATCAATAACGCTGTAATCGCCGCTATTGAGGCAAGCCCCGTGGTTACAGTTAAACCTTTTAACCAACGACCTACTAAGCGCTTTTTACGATTACCCCGAGTTAAATCTTGTAGTTTAAAAATAACATCATTAAAAACGCGATTAATAAAATAGCTTTGGGTGATTGTTTCTTGTTTTTGTTCAACCACAACCGCGCCAAATTGATCGCGTACACCGTTGGTGATTCGCTCAATTGGTGTGCCCTCTTGTGTACCTGAGGTAAAATACACGCCTGCAAACCAAGGAACTTCTTGGTACGGATTCGCTTTAAATAGCAAGTTTACAAATTCGGTTAGTTTTGTTGAGGCCGATTTAAACTGATTAGGAAAATCAAGGATCAACTGTTTACGATGCTCATTTCGTTCACGGGCCACTTTACTTAAACGTTGCTGGCACAAACGTTCGTATAATTCATCCATTCTGAGCTCGAACATTTCAGCCGGATCGGTTTTTTGGTCTTCACTAATATCAAGTAAATATGCGCCCCACACTTGCTCGCGCTCTTTTTCAGATAAGTCATTAAAAAAAGGTTCAAAGCCACTAATTAAATCGGTTTTTGTGAAAGTGATATAAACAGGGAAAATAACACCTAGTTGCGTGATCAACTCTTCAATACGTTCACGGACTAACTTTACATGCTGGCGAATTTCTTCACTGTCAGAGGTTAAAACATCAGCCACACTAATTGCGACCATTACGCCATTGATAGGTAATTTTGGGCGGTACTTTTTCAGTAAATTTAAAAATGATAACCACTCTTTGTTTTCTGATTGCTCAGTTGTGTAACGTCCTGCGGTGTCAATTAAGATCGCTTGATCTGAAAACCACCAATCACAGTTACGTGTGCCACCAAAACCTTGAATATGCAGTTCGCTAGAGTTTGAATACGGAAAATGTAATCCAGAGTTAGCAAATAAAGTACTTTTACCGGTCGCTGATGGACCAATGATCATATACCAAGGTAGTGCATAAAGAGCCGTATTACCACGATAGCCAGCGCCTAAGTGCGATGCTTTTAATGAGCCTAACGCTTCTTGCATTTTTTCTTTTATTTCATCAAGCTCAGCACTTGAGCCCGCATTGTGATTTGCAAGTTCAGAAGCTAACTTATCGCCAGAACGCTTAGTCCATAACCAACGAGTAAAAATAAATAAAATGAATACCGCCGTAACTGCTCCCATAGCAATCAGCTTTTTATCAGTCGTGTCTAAGCCCACCATGCGCCCAGCAAACCAAACAATGCTCAGCACTGCAATTAGACCGATCAACTGTCCTGTGGCGCGAGATGACACTAAGCCCAGTAAAAAATGCACTAGGCCACTTTTATTTACTCTTCCTTGCATGGTATTGCCTTATCGTGTCTCGTTGGTTTTATTCAATTGAGTGAGTACTTCCACCTGATTACTTATGGTTTGCGTACTCTGTGTAGCCTGCTTGTTGATCACAAAATGAAAGCCTGCAAATAGGGAAGCGATTGAGCCTAAACAAATCGACAGAATAACCCAATAAGGGACATTACGACCGACTTTCATAGCAAACCCTTCAGCAGGTACGCCATTATCAGAAAGCAGTGCATTAGGCGTGCCTTTGACATCTTCAATTTGTGCACGAATGTCAACTATCAAAGCTTTAAGCTGTTCTATTCCTTTAACTTTATAGATACCTTCAAAACCCAATTGCAAACAAATATAGTACACTTCTAACGCCGCAAATTTATTTTCACCGCCAGTACGCAAAGTCGCTAAACGCTCAAAAAACTCTTCACCTGCACGGTTATTGCCAAAAAACTCTAACTGCAGCGGTCGTGACATCCAGTCCATACGAAAATGCGCTCCGGAGCTCATTACAAACTCATCACACATTGCAGTAAGAGCAAATTTTACTTCTTGCATCACACTAGTCGTCACTTGTTGGGCATAACAATTACGCTCAAACTCATCAAAACTATTTAATAACTGATCACGAAAATCGTTCAGCTCAAGATCGGTTGATTGCTTGAGCTTTAATGGCGATAACGCATTTATAACCGGTGATATACAGGCGATTAAATCTTGTTGTTGTGATTGTTGTTGCATCATTTCACCTAACTTAATTGCGTGCGACAGTAACTATTTCGATTTGCGCAGCTTGCAAACCAAATGGAATAAATAAACTTAACGACTGCTCTTCGATTATTTGCTGCCAAATGTAACCATGTGATTCAAGACGGAAATATTCATATCCACTCTTTATTGCTAATTTATTTGGCGGCCGTTGGCAGTGAGTTAGCTGAACACCTGCAAGGGCTGATGAAATCATAATATCGAGTTTTTCAGTTGCGCCAACTTTAACTTGGTCGCTAAATGTTTCAATCCACTTGGTATCCTCAGCTTCAAAATAAACCGCTAGATAAAAGTCGTTATGCTCAAAAATTGCTGAGTCAATAGTCGCAACCTGATGAATAGCATTGGAAACTTTTTCAAGTTTAAGGCCAGCCATTTTCTTAGGCACAACACCTTCAAGTAGCTTAGTTAGCAACTCATCTAACTTACCAAATACATGGCTGAGTTGTTTATGCTGATAAGGAGGGACTTGGTTTACTAAATCACTGTGTTCAAACATCGATACAGAGCTGATCAAATCAACCAATTCACAGTACAAACGCTCTGGATGAACTAATGACAAACTTTTTAAATGATCCAACCGCTTTGCTGAAGGTGCCATCGCATTAAGTAATAAAAAGCTATTCATCTCGTTTGGACCAAAGTCAGTCACTGAACCAAAGTTTTTCCTGCGACTAAGCAACACATTGACTTTCGCATTCACTAAATTTGCGGTGCGATTTAATAGCTCAGTTAAATATACCGAAGCACTGATATTTAACAGTGGTGGTACAAAGTGTTTATTAACAACAAAAGAGCCGTCTTCTGCGCGGACTATTTTCAAACACGCTAAAGTATCAAAATAAGTTTTTACATCACTATCTGTTAATAATATAAATTTAGGGTGCGCTATCAGCACTTCACGATTACGTGCAGCATCATGATCATCATTTAATTCAATATAGTCTGCATGATAGGCACTGAGCTGACCGGTTGTTGCATAACCCTCAATATTACTAACGATTTTATTGGCAGCAATCGCGATGTAAATAATCACTTCATCTAGGTTAGGATCTAATTCCAGCTTTAATTCGTCATGTTGTTGGCGATCAAAATCAAGTAATCGACCATTTTCAAGTAACAATTTGAAGCTAGTAATTTTTAATAGCCCACGCGATAACGCTGACTCATCAATTGCAAGATGCTGGATACCAAACACCAATGGAGAAATAAGTCGCTGTCTTACAATTTGATTTTGCTCATGATACTCATCAAATAACTGAAAATGGTGTTGTGCTAATAATACACCTTCAGCCCAGACGGGTTTTACGGGGGCTTTAGTACTCATTACTGTGCCTCATCCACGTCAGGCAACTGCACTTCATTATTTGTGATCAGCACATCTAATGCAGTCGATAATTTAACCGGACCATCACCTAGTTGATAATACGTTTTCCATTTATCTCCTTGGCGATCTCTAAATAACGCAACAATTGCCACAAAACGAGCATTTTCAGCTTGTTCAAAAGCGATCGTTGTTTTTTCAGCAGGATTAATAGTGCGTTCTTCTAACGTGATCAATGAATTTGCTAATACTGATTTATCTGACTTCCAAAGTTCTTCAAACGTTGCTGTTTTAAAGCTCTGAATATCAGACAATTGATACACTCTGAGAACCACTGGAAGTGCTTCATCAAACTGATTTAAATTTAAATTATCTGTTGCTGTAATGTCTAACTCTACATTAGTGCTCATGCACGCAGTGAGTGACATTAACAGCACAGCTAAGATTACTTTATTTATTGCAAAACGCATTTAATACCTCATTAGATATTTTAAAATTGATTATTCAGTTTTTACAAAGGATCTCTTCATAAACAGGGCAAATAACCCTATTAAAACGCACTGACGCACAATCGGACCAGCGATTGCCATTTAAAATTCTAGAAAAAAAGCCTGAACTTTTATTTTCTTGATTTTCAACAGCTAGAGACTTGATGACAACATGATCGATTGAAGATATTAATTTAGAATTTAAAACTATTAACTCTTGAATATAACTAGATATATTTTCATTAATTAAAATAATGTTTCCATCGTTCTTTGGAGGATTATTCAAAAAGAAGAAAAACTGATCTATAACGGATTCAGAAAAAACACGATGCGCAGGAATACCTGTTTGATCTAGTAAAGAGGAGATGTTGCAGGTTAGAGACCAAGCCAAGGAGTAAAGGCTATCAACCTGATTTATAAAATCTTTTTTTCTCATTTCATCATCCTTGATTTAACTTAGTCAGCTTAAAGGTGCACTAACGCGGTAATTCTTCAGTCCTTAGAATTAGCGCATGATACAAACATAGTTGTTAAAATGTCAACTGAATCCAGTGCAAAAACACAACTATTTATCAAATAAAGTTGTTCCAAACAAAAACAACAACACCATATAATTTTAAAAATGAACATATTATGAACCTATTTACATATACTCTAAATATCGTTAATTACAAATATTTTATTGATTATCGTTAGAGTAATGTGTATTTTTACACGCATTATCGACCAAGGTAGCCAAAGGACAAGGAAATGTCTCAATCACGATTATTGTTAGATATTAATGACAAAACAATGAACGTAACTCAGGTAAAAGGGATTGAACGCTTAAATAAAAGCTTTGAGTTTGACCTGATTTTCGACACCCTCACTGATGAACCTTTAAACGATTTACTATTACAGTCGGCCTTAATTACATTTGTAAATAAAGACAATTACTATCGCCACCAAGCTGGCCTCATAACACAAAGCACCGATCTTGGGTTATTCAACAACAAGCGTCGCTATCATATCGTCATAAAAGATCGATTGAGTACGCTAAAAAACACCTCAGATAGCAAAGTATTTATCGGCGTTAATTTAAAAGATGTTTTACACTACCTAGCATCACAAGCCGGATACTCTCAAGGTCAAGTAGATTTCAGAGTTACCCAACCGTTTGCTGATATGTCTCAGTGTGTACAAGCAATGGAAAGTAATTGGCAGTTTTTTCATCGTTTACTGGCTTCCTATGGTTTATTTTATTGGTTTGAAAGCAAGGACTCGGCTGAAATACTGGTGATAAGCGACAGTAATTTAAATAGTCCATACCTTGAGCGCGGCGTTTTAGAAGTTACCAGTAGCGCTGGAATGAATAACCAACACAGAGAGCAATTTGTTGGCTTTATGCATGCTCAACTTACTGAGTCTATTTATAACAATACTGCAAACAGTGCAGCCTATGGGCAATTTAATACCGTTGCCAGCAATAGCCAATCATTCTTTGAACCCTGCGCGTTATCGCAATCCGCCGCAACTAATCAAGCACAAAATTTTAGTAGTGCACTCGCAAGTTTAAATAAAGTTATTAGCTTAACCGGTAACGTATGTGATTTATTTGCGGGATGTTCGATTTCATTAAGTGATAACACCGGCATTGGTAGCAGTGGTGACTTACTCTGTATCGCAGTCGAGCACTTCAGCGAGCAACCAAGTGACGAAAGTAGCCATGAGGGTTTAACTAAATACAGTTGTAAAGCGCAATTCATTGAACGAGGAACGCCATTTAAGCCACTCCCTATTCCCCATCAAGCAAAACCGATGGTATTTCCTGCGAAAGTAGAATCACTGACCGGCAATGCATTTATTGATGACAACGGGCAATATCGAGCCCGCGTTGATTTTGACAAAAATGCCAGACCACTAACGCAGTCAAGCCCTGCCTTGCAAAAGTTAGCGCTGTATGCATGCCAAAACCAACCTCAGGCCACTGGATGGCACTTTCCACTCGTCGGTGGTTCAGAGGTACTAATAGGCTGTATTAACAACGACCCTAATCACGCCTACATTATGGGCTTTGCACTAAATAGCGATCAACCAAGCGTTGTAACCGCCGCCAATCCAACGCATAACCGATTATTAACCGCAGCCCACAACGAACTACTATTTGATGATGACGACAATGAGCCAAAAGTCATTTTACAAACTCTCGCCAGTGAACATTACTTTGAGTTAAATGCTAAACAATCAGGCCGCCAATTTATCGAATGGATCAGCCAACTTGGGACGATAAACTTACACGCCGGGCGCGATTTATGCCTAGAAACCGAGCAAAACAATGTACAGTTTGTGATAAAGAACAATCAATTTATTGATGTTAAAAATGAACTCAAACAACAAACTAACAACGGCAATATCAATTACCAAAGTGCCGGCAACAA